>JBOIBL010000261.1:0-37901 GCA_050739495.1 Gammaproteobacteria bacterium
ATCTGAACTGGCTCGCCCTGCTGTTGTACACGGATGCGTTCATCAGTCCCAGCGGCACCGGCATCACCTACACCGCCGGCAATGCGCGCATGATCTATGCGATCGAAAAGAATGGCACCTTGCCGAAGATCTTCGGCAGCGTACATCCGAAGTACGGCATCCCGCGTCCGGCGATGTGGCTGAACCTGGTGGTGGGATTCTTCTTCCTGCTGTGGTTCCGCGGTTGGGGCTTCGGCGCCGCAGTCATCTCGGTCGCCGTCATCCTCTCCTATCTGGTTGGCCCGGTAAGCGTGGCGGTGCTGCGCCGCACTGCACCGGATGTCAAACGACCGCTGCGTCTGCCGTTGTTGACCTGGTTATCCGGTATCGCCTTTGTCTTTGGCACCTTGATGCTGTACTGGGCGCGTTGGCCGCTTACCGGTGAGATCATCGGCTTGATGGTGATCGCGCTGCCGATCTGGTTGTACTACGAAGCCAAGGGCGGCTGGCGAGACTTCCGCCGTCAGATGAACGGCGCCTGGTGGCTGGTGTGTTACCTGCCGACAGTCGCGGTCCTGTCCTGGGCCGGCAGCAGCCAGTTTGGCGGTCGCGATTTCATTCCGTTCGGCTGGGATCTGCTGGTGGTCGCTGTCTGCGCACTCGCTTTCTACGTCTGGGGATTGCATTCGGGTTGGCGGACACCGCACCTGATCGAAGCTGCAAGCAGACAGGACTGATTCTCAACCAATGAAAAAAACCGCTGCCAATGCAGCGGTTTTTTTATTCATAAATCCACGACCTCAACGGCTTCCGGCAACAACGATTGGCCCAGAAACAGACTGCCGACGCGGGCAAAGCGCTCCGGGTTATCGGTAGCAAGAAACTGGGCATCGCCCTTGCCAGTAGCGCGCGCCAATCCTGCCTCGCCGAGAAGTTGTGCCACAGCGTATGCCACGGTCTCGCCAGAATCTACCAATATCAAATCGTTGCCAGCGACATGCGCGATGGCTTGCTTGAGCAACGGAAAATGCGTACACCCCAACACCAGCGTATCCAGACCATCCCGCTTCTTTTCATCCAGAAGTGGGTGCAGGTATTCTCGCGCCACGCTTTCCACCAGCTCCCCTTGCGTCCAGCCTTCCTCGGCCAAGGCCACAAACAACGAACACGCCTGCGCAAAAACTTTCGCATCGCTGCGGCGCGCCCGGATCGCTCGTACATAGGCGCCGCCACGCACGGTGCTTTCCGTGGCCAGTACGGCGATGTGTCCGGTGGTCGAAGCGCGTACCGCGGCCTCGGCACCGGCTTCGACCACGCCGATTACCGGCAGTGGTGCGAATTCCCGTTGCAGGGCCGGCATCGCCACCGCCGAGGCCGTATTGCACGCGACTACCAGTAACTTGATACCGCGTTCGACCAGATGTGCGGCTGCCTGCACCGCATAGCGACTGACCGTTTCGGCGCCCTTGGTGCCGTAAGGCAAGCGCGCGGTATCGCCCAGATACAGCAGATGTTCGTGCGGCAGCCGATTGCGGATCGCCTTTAATACGGTCAGCCCGCCGACTCCGGAATCGAAGATACCGATGGGCCGGTCCGCATTCGCGGCCGGCCCGCTCTGTAAGCCCATTGTGAAGACCTTGGGAAGCTGGTTTATTCAGCGCGCATTATTGCGCACCTGCCGGTGCCGTGGCATCTTCGGCCCGGATATCCGGATCGTTGATATGTTCCGCTTTCCAGATCATGGCGCGATGGATGCGATTCCAACCGCTCGGGTGATCGAAGAAGATGAATTCCTCGACTGGACCCGGATGCATCTTGCGGTATTCGGAGAGTTGTAACGCCGCTTTGGCGAATCCATCCGGTTCGCGCGCTGCGTTCAAGCCGAAGGCATCGGCTTCCGCCTCGGTGGTACGGGTCAGGGTGTTGGTCACCGGTGTCATCAGGAACATGTACACCGAAAACAATGCGATCAATAACGGCAGCCCGGCGACATCCGCGACGTCGCGTATCCCCCAGCGTTCACCATAGCGCGTATGCAGCTTGCCGAATGCCCATTGCACCAGTGCGAAACCGATGACGATGATAATGCCGAAGAACGCGATGCCCTTGTAGACATGGTTCAGTACATAGTGACCCATCTCGTGCCCCATCACCGCCTTGATCTCCGCCGGCGTGCTGCGATTGAGCAGATTGTCGTTGAGGCTGATGCGGGTGGTACCGAACATGCCGCTGACGTTGGCGCTGATGCGTTTGCTCTGCTTCGAGGCGTCGAACTCGTACACGTTATCGGCAGGAATACCGTTGGCACGCGCCATGGACAGGATCTGCGCCTTGAGCGGGGTGTCCGGCAGTGCTTTGTAGGTATTGAACAAGGGCGCGATATAGACCGGAGCAATGGTGGCGCTGAACATGCCGAATACGATCAAAACCACCGCGCCCCACAACCACCAACTGCGCTGTACCTTGCGGATGACGGCATAGACGATGATCAGCGCCAGCGTGCCCAGGATCAGCCCTACCAGTAACCCCTTGAACTGATCGCCCATCCATTGGCCGAAGTTCTGATTGGAAAGTCCGTACTGATGTTCACGGAAGAAGTCCTGATACAGCGACAACGGAAAACCGAGCACGGCCGTCAGCAGGATGTACTGCACGGAATAGATTGCCGTCTGCAGCCATTTGAAACGGGTCAGCTTTTCGGCCAAGCCACGCATCCGGGCCGAAAGTCGGGTACCGAGCAGCAACCAGGCGACGCCCAGACCATAGAGGAACCCCCACAGGATCAACCAGTAGCCGCCTTCGAAATAGGCATCGGATTTGGCTCTGGCCTCCGGGGAAAGCTGCGCTATGTATGCTTGCGTGGCCGCTTCCGGATCGAAGTGCGCCACCGGGGCCGTGACGGGATTCGCCTCGGATTTAACCTGGGCCTGAGGAGGCGAGACGGTTGCTGACGCCATAGAGGTGACCAGCATGACGGTGGCAAACGCTATAATCAGGCGCTTCATTTGGGAATCTCCTCAGGGTTTCTCGACAGATTCGCGAAAGTATAGGTGGGAAATGCCAAACTGCCACCGATTCTCAGGTGGCAAAAGGCGTCATGGCAGATAAATTTTGACGTCATCCGCCATCACCACCTTGACGGCGAACAGAACCGGCATGGCAGGAATCCACGTTTCATGAATCCAGTGCAGCGTCTTTTATTGCTCAGCAGTTCGCGCACCGCAGATACGGGATTTCTGCAACACGCACGCCAGGACATCGGAAGCTTTCTTAATGGCAGCGTCAAACGCGCCGTGTTCCTGCCTTATGCCGGCGTGCGCTTCTCCTACGACGAATACACCGCGCGGGTGCGGGACTGGTTCGCACAATTGGATTGCGAAGTGCACGGCTTGCATCGTGCCACCGATCTCGCGCAGGAATTGTCCAGAGCCGATCTCATCATCGTGGGGGGCGGCAACACTTTTCATCTACTGCACGAGCTTTATCGCCACAATCTGATCGGAACTTTGCGGAGCCGGATCTCCAAAGGTATCGGCTACCTGGGCTGGAGCGCCGGTTCCAATATCGTCTGCCCCAGCATCCGTACTACCAACGACATGCCGATAATCTGGCCACCCAGCTGTGAAGCCCTCGACCTGGTCCCGTTCCAGATCAACCCGCATTACACCGACGCACATCCATCCGGGCATCAGGGCGAAACGCGCGCCGAACGCCTGGCTGAGTTCACCACGCTCAATCCTGACATACCGGTGGTGGGTCTGCGTGAAGGCAGCAGCCTGCATATCGAGACTGGAAAAATCCATCTGCTCGGGAAACAGCCGGCGCGCATCTCGCGCGGTGCCCATAGTTGGGACGCGGCGCCGGATAGCCGCATCGACGAAATGCTGGAATATGCCGGCATTCGGAGTTGATGCCGTGTGCCGGAAACCGCGACACGAAGACCTGATGACGGATATGAGAGAACGCGTTACAGTTCCACTACCACCATCCGGAGAAGACTAATGCGTGTTTGGCTTGCCCCGCTCTGCGCCCTGTTACTACTGGCTGGCTGTGCCAGCAATCCTTATGCAGCGCCCGCAGATGTGTCGGCACCACCAAGCGACGCACAGAGGCTACCCTCCGGGCTTGCCTATCAGAGCTTGCGTCCGGGTACCGGTAGCGAACACCCGGACCTGAATTCGATCGTCACGGTGAATTACACCGGCTGGACCGCTGACGGCAAGATGTTCGATAGTTCACTGACCACGGGTGAACCGGCTGAATTCCCGCTCAACAAATTAATCAAGGGCTGGCAACAGGGAATCCCGTTGATGGTGGCGGGGGAAAAGATGCGCTTCTGGATCCCCGCCAAACTCGCCTATGGCGAGCATCCAGCCAAACCAGGCGCGCCTGCCGGCATGCTGGTGTTCGATGTCGAGCTGCTGCAGTTCAAGGCGAACGGCACTACGGGAAATTGATCGTTTGCTTCCCGCAAGCCTCGGAACCGGACTGAATGCTTGTCTGAAGCATTGAACACTGTGTCAATTCACGGTAATTCATTTTTTCATATTCCAGTCGTTTGCGCGCTCCGCCTACTGCGGGCAGGTACGCTACACTATAGCTTCAGCAACCCGGTCAAACGCCAGCACCCGCGGAGGAAAGTCATGCGCGCATCGAACCTGTTTGTCATTGCCGTTGCGCTCACAGCGAGTGGCTGCACCTGGGTCTCGGTAAGTTCCCAGGCACAACAACAGGGTGTCATCGCGCTCAGCCTGGATCGCGTCACAAATTGCCGCTTGTTGAGTCAGACCCAGGTTTCGATCGCCAACAATATCGGTGTATTCGAACGCATGCCGTCGGATGTCGAACACGACCTCACCAATCTCGCGATCAACGATGCCGCCAAGAGCGGCGGTGATACCGTGGCCGCACTCTCCCCGGTCAAGGATGGTGCCCAGACTTTCGGTATCTACAAATGTCTCAACAGCAATGGTCAACGAGCCAGCACCGCTCCCGCTGCATCCACCAGCAGCAGCGCCGTAAAGACTACTCCGTACCGTCCACCATCGAATTAATCGTCAGCCAGTGCGCGTTGCAGTGGCGTCAGGTAATCCCGATAACGCTGCCATCGTCCTTTGGAACTGGTGTATATCGGTTGCCTCACCTGCGCCAGACTTGCGGTCTTGACGGTCCTGCGGGTTTCATTGAAACGCAGACAGGCATCATCCCAGGGCAATCCGCAGAATTCCAGCAGCCGACGCGCCTGTTTCTCCGTATCGCTCACAACTTCTTCGTAACAGACTTCCAGCATGCGACCTGCCGGCAGAACCGAGCGCCAATGCTGCATCAAATGTTGATATTGCCGGTAAAAGCGGCCCAGTTCCGCCAGATCGTAACTGAAGGCATGCCCGGTGGTGAACAATTTTGAAAAACAGGATATGCAGGTATCCAGTGGTTCGCGCACACAATGGATAATGCTTGCACCGGGAAATGCCAGATGGATCAATCCCACCAACGCCATATTGCCCGGTAATTTGTCGGTAATACGAACCGCCTCGGGTGCGAGCTGGGCGAGTGCCGTGCAATAGCGTTCACTGATGCGTGCAAACCCGGCGTGCTCCAGTCGTCCCAGTCGCGCCGGCAACACATCATCGTGCTCCACTGTTCCCAATTCCAGATGCAGGCAGCGCCGCAACAAATGCAATTCCCCGGCGCCATGTACCTGCGGGTGGCTGGCCAGAATCTGTTCGACAAGCGTGGTACCGGAGCGTGACATGCCGACGATGAAAATCGGCAACTTGCTGGCCATACCGCCACCCGCATGCGCCGTCATGAACTCGGCATCGAAATAGTTGATGAAGTCATGAAAGAAACGGATCTGTCGTGCTTCATCATAATCAAGCACCGTACGCTTCAACCGATTACCTTCCAGATAATGTTCGAAAGCGCGCGCGTACTCCTCGATGTCTTCGTGTACCTTGCCAAGGACGAAATGCAGCATGCTGGCTTCCGGCGGCGATAATTCACCAAGTCTGCCCGCCAGGGTTTTCAATGCGGGTCGTAACACATCATCACGGGGCAATCGTTTGATGCTGACGAGGTTATGCCAGCCGCTGACATAACCCGGGCGCAGGCGCAGCGCCTCGCGATAATGTGTCTCCGCGGCGGCGAGATCTCCAAGATCGCCCAAGGCGATGCCAAGACTGTTGTGAGCCTCGACAAAATCCGGCCGCAGCGCCAACGCCTGCATGAAACAGCCTTGCGCCTCCTCGGCCGCGCCGGCTTCACGCATGGCAAGCCCGAGCCGATGCAGTTTTTCAGCGTCGCCTGCGACCAGCAGCTGCGCTTCCCGATAACACGCCAGCGCCTCGTCCTGCCGTGTGAGTTCGAGCAGCGCAGCCCCGCAACCCAGACGGGCTTCAAAGTTACCCCGATCCGACGCCAACACCTGACGATAACCGGCCAATGCATCCTCGAACCGGTTGCGCGCCATCTGTGACATGGCCAGTCCAATCAGCGCATCCACATAGCCGGGTTTGAGTGCGAGCGCCTCGCGGTAGCGTATTTCCGCCTCGGCATGACGCCCCTGTTCCCTGAGCACGCCAGCCAGATTGTGTCGGTACAACGGGCTACCTGGACCAAGCAAGATGGCGCGTTGCAGCAAGTCGAGCGCGGCCTGCGTGTGTCCGGTTTGATGCGCGAGCAAGCCGAGAAAATGCGTGGCATCAGCATGTTTCGGAACGATACGCAACACTTCCCGATATCCCTTCTCCGCAGTGACAAGATCGCCCTGCTGTTGCGCCATCACTGCTCGCTGCATAAGCGACTGTACATGTTGAGGCGAGATATCAGATGTCATAACCGAACAATTTGCAAAATGGTTGCAGGGTTTCCAGATACGGTTCGAGGTGTTTCCGGTAACGCCGCCAGCGATTTCTGGCATCGCTATACAACTCGTGACCGATCTGCGCGTAGCTCGCAGTCCGGACATCCTTGCGTGTCGCCGCGTGCGTCATATGATCAAGCACGGCCGGCGACCAGGGTAATCCCAGGAAACTGATTATCTCGCGCAGCTCGGCTTCGGGATCAGCGATCAGATCCTCATACCGCACCAGCCGATAATTCAGCTGCAGGATTTGAGTATAGGTCTGCCACAAAGACATGACGCTGCAATACAACCTGACGGTGCTGCCCAGCGCAGTGAAATGCGCGGTACCGGAGTTGAGTGCAAAATTGGTCATGAAACAGGAAAGCACCACGTCGCACGGATGTCGCGTCGCAAACAGGATCGGTGCGTCCGGAAAGATTCGCGTTATAAGTCCCACGTGCACCGTATTGAAGGGTGACTTATCCAGCAGCTGCTTGCCGTATCCGGCTGGTTTAACGATCGCGTCACGATAAGCGTGCTTTATTACCGACTGATCTGCGGGTGTGAGTGTCGCGAGAGCATCAGGATAACTGCCAACTTGAGCCGTCAGGCATGCGAGCATTGATTGCACGCTCGCTTGCTCTTCCAGCACTGTAACTTCCGGATGTGCGCCGAGCATGGTATCCAGCAACGTGGTACCGCTACGCGGGAACCCGATCAGAAACGCGGGTGAGCTCTCCTCGCCGGATTCTGACAATCCTTGCCACGCAGCTACCCATTCA
Organism: Gammaproteobacteria bacterium; assembly: GCA_050739495.1. Classification (GTDB taxonomy): domain Bacteria; phylum Pseudomonadota; class Gammaproteobacteria; order Natronospirales; family REEB76; genus DASSKW01. Next base: position 7,609 of record JBOIBL010000261.1, read on the forward strand.
GGTGTGAACCGTTGCTGTAACCGTGCTATCAGTTCACTGAAGCCTCGCGCTTCCTGCTCGGCTTGCGGATACATGGAGCGAACCAATACGTTCGCATGGTTCGTATGCATGAATGCGGCATCGGTATCGCCCTCGGCATCCGCACACAACCCGAGCTCGTATGCGACGTCCTTGCGCAACGCGGGGACGTCTGTCTCACCCAAGCTCTCGAATACCTGCCGAGCCGCTGCAAACTCGGACCGGCGCCGCAGGCAACGCCCCAATACCAGGCGCAAGGTCACTGCCTGAGGATTGTTGGCGAGTCCTTTTCGGGCCAGCCGCTCGGCTTCATCCAGCCGGTTATTCTGTTCGTGTAACAGCGCGAGATTGGCGAGTGCGCCGGGGTGGCTGTCGGCATGCACCAGCGCCCGCTCGAAACAGGTTCGTGCCGCCTCCGGATCCCCGCGTTGCAACAGGATCACGCCCAGGTTATCCAGCACGTCAGGCGCTGCCGGTTGTACAGCCAGCGCCTTGCGGGCAACCGCCTCCGCTCCCTGCAACCGGCCGAGGCGTTGCAGGCATAGCGCCAGGCAATGCAGCGCTTCAGGATTGGCGGGATCCGAGGCAAGTGCCTGCTCCAACGCCGCGATAGCCGCCTCATACCGTGAAGCAAGAAACAGAATCCGTCCTCGCGTCGCATGCAAGGCAGGCAGTCGAGGCTCGAGGCGGATGGCATGCTCAATGCAGCCGAGGCCTTCTTCGGTCCGCCCCTGCGCGGCAAGGATCAGACTGAGCATATGTAACGCCTGGAAGTGCTCGGGATTCTTTCCCAAAATTTCCCGACAGCTTCCTGCCGCCTCTTCGAGACGGGCGGAGGTGAATAGCTGCACGGCGAAAGCAAACTCTTCCTGGGATGGGGTTTTGTCGTCCATCTCGAATTCGGATGGCGATAAATTATCCAGTCTATCCATGGCAACGATGGACCGCGTTGTTTGAATCAAACCAGCTAGCGGAGACTTTGACCCGGCACAGAGTTCGTGGGAATTTTCGCGTTATGTGATATCGCATACCGTTGCCATATAACAACATGTGCAGGTAATGAATCTTAGGCTATATTTAATGCTATCGTCTTGATAGCGGGAAAACTTAAAGAGTTTAGACGCTAGACGCTTGAAGAATCCCTCGTGTTTTTTTTACCACACGATTCTGTCGTTGTGGAATCGGTTGATCGAAACAGAATAAATAAAACTCTCAATCTGTGAAGGAGCCTGCAATGTCGAATCGCAACTTGTTGAAACACGCTGTCAAAGCAGCTTTGGCCTGCGGCATGGCAACGTCGCTGTTCGCCGGACCTGTGGCTGCACAGGATCAAGGCACAGACACCGCTACTACCCAACTGAACAAGATCGAGGTCACCGGCAGCAAGATCAAGCGCACCTCGGTGGAACAGGCTCAACCCATCGTGGTCATCAATCAGCAGGAGATCAAGGCAACCGGCCTGACCACCATAGGCCAGGTGCTGCAGAAGCTGACGTCTTCCGGTGCAGCACTCAATACCCTGGCCAACGATGGTGGTAATTTCACCTTCACGGGTGGCGGCCAGACCAATATGGATCTGCGCAACCTGGGTTCGGGTCGCGTCCTGGTGCTGGTGAACGGCAAGCGCTGGTCCTCTTCGCTGGACGGAACCGTGGACCTCAATACCATCCCCAGCTCGATCATCGACCATGTCGAAGTGTTGCAGGATGGCGCATCGGCCATCTATGGTTCCGATGCCATTTCCGGTGTCGTCAACATCATCACTATCAAGAATTTCTCGGGCGAGGAAGCCAGTGCCTATCTGGGCATCCACAACGGTGATGGCCACTGGGACGGCAAGAGCCAGAGCTATGACTTCACCATGGGAACCGGAAACGATCACAGCAATATCGTTTTCAACGCTTCCTATACCAATCAGGATGGCATCTCTTCGACCCATCGAAATATCTCCAGGGAACCGGTTTACGGGACCGGTCTGACGCGCGGCAGTTCGGCCACCCCACAGGGGCGTTTCGTCTTCATCCCGAATACCAGCAGCACGCCCAACGACCCCAACAACGCGCCGGACCCCGCGACGGGGTTCACCTCGACACAGTGTCCGACCACCAATTTCGGCTCGGCGACCAGCCCGAATTACGAGCCGCTGTGTGATCTGACCCTGATCGCAGGACAGCCGGGAACGGCCGCGAACCAGTTCAAGCCCTTCAGCAGCAAAAATGATCGCTTCAACTACGCGGCATATAACTACGTGCTGACGCCGGAAGAGCGTTTCAGCGGTTACCTGGCCGGGCATTCGGATCTGGCCGATAACGTGACATTCAGCGCCGACATGCTGTATAGCCATCGCGATTCGACCCAGCAGGCTGCACCGACACCGTTGTTCTTTGCATCCACCAGCATCGTCGCGGATGTCCCGGGTACTCAGAAGTACAACCCGTTCGGTTTCGACCTTAACACCCAAGCCAACCTCGGACCCGGCTGGCTGGGCCTGTTGGGCCGACGCATGATCGAAGACGGTCCGCGCGTCTATCAGGAAAGCGAAGACACCTTCCGCTTCAGCGGCGGTTTCAACGGCTACTTCAATGCGGCCGGTTCAGAATGGGATTGGGACACCGGCTACATCTTCACCCGGGATTCCGAGCTCGACACCAACCTGGGCAGCCTGGATGTGAGTCACCTGCGACTGGCGATGGGCGATCCGGCGGCCTGTGCCGCAGTGCCCGGTTGCGTGCCGATCAATTTCTTCGGTGGCCAGACCAACTCCATCAGTGCCAACCAGCTGGCCTACAGCGCCTACACCCAGCAAAACCAGTTCCGGAACACCCAGCGCATCTACAACGCCGACATCAGCAACAGCACGCTGATGGACCTGCCGGCAGGCCCGTTGGGGTTTGCAGCTGGTTATCAGTATCTGGAGCATGATGGCTACTTCATTCCGGATTCCGTGGCTCAGCACGGTTACGACAGCTTCAACCCGAAAGTCGCGGTGCCGACCACCTCGGGTCGTCTGAGCGAGAATTCGGTCTACACCGAATTCGACATCCCGCTGCTGGCAAAACTGCCGATGGTGAAATCACTCGATCTGGATGTGGCCGTGCGCGACACCAAATACGATCTGTTCGGCAGCAACACCACCAGTCGCGCGGGGCTGAAATGGGCGCCGTCTGACACCCTGTTGGTCCGTGCTACCTGGGCGCAGGGATTCCGGGCACCAACCATCAATGATCTGTATGCCGGTCCGACCCTGCTCTCTGCACAGGTCGCCGACCCGTGCAGCAATTACACCAGCACGGGTGTTTCAGCGACAGTTCAACAGCGTTGTGCCAACGGCTTTGGTGGGGTGAGCGCAGTCCCGACCTCTTACTCTCAACCCAATGCACAGATCAATACGCTGGAAAGCGGTAACTCAAGTGTGAAACCCGAGACCTCGGTCTCGCGCACCATCGGCTTCGTGTACAGCCCGGATTGGGCGCCGGGCCTCAACCTCAACATGGACTACTACAAGATCGAATTGCAGAAGACCCTGCAGCCGACCGGTGGTCAGAACATCCTGGATGGTTGTTATACCGCCGGCAATCTGGCTGATTGCAGCCGCATCACGCGTACCGCTTCCGGAGCCATACAGATACTCAACGACAGCATTACCAATATCGGCAGCACAACTACTGACGGTATTGATATCGGTGGCAGTTATGCCTTGCCGAGCATGTCGACGGGTGATCTCAAGGTCGGCCTGGATGCCACGTATATCCGCAAGTATGAGGAGGTATTCCCCAACGCTAGCGGCAGTGGCGCCACGGTAACCGAGCTCGCGGGCGTGGAACGCGGCGGCACGGTATTCCCGTTCGGTGTCCCGCACTGGAAAGCGCGGGGTAACGTGGTTTGGACGGTCAGTAACTGGCGACTGGAATGGGATATCCGTTATACCAGTGCGTTGACCGAATCCTGCTCGGATTCCTTCGATGGCTCGGCCAACAGTCTGACTGCGCTGGGTCTCTGCTCGAACCCCAATACCACCAACAACAGTCTCTCCACCAACCACCTCGGGCAGACCATCTATCACGACGTGCAGATCAACTATAACTTCGACCCGATGAAGACCACGTTCACTTTCGGCATCAGGAATCTGCTGGACAAGAACCCGCCGTCTTCGACGCAACAACAGTTGAACAGCTTCGATCCGACGCTCTATGACGTACCGGGGCGGTTCTTCTACGGGCGCGTCTCCGTGAAGTTCTGAGCATCACCTGATATCGTGCAAACGATACCCGCGGTCCGCAAGGGCCGCGGGTTTTTTATCGATAACCGAAATAATCGAGGAAAGTTTGCAGCTGCGGCAGTGCTGGTTGCAGATGCCGTTCGTAATTGCGCCAACGCTCGCGTGCGGATTTGTAGATCGGTTTCACGACTTGATGATAGCTGGGTGTATTGATACGCCGTTTGCGTGCGGTTTCCTGGAACCTGAGCATGGCTTCATCCCATGGCAAATCCAGGAAAACGCATAACCGGCGGGCTTCGCCCTCGATATCCTCGATGAGGGTTTCATACCGTATCAGATGCACTGATTGTTTCAGCTGTTGCATCGCATCGATTCCCAGCCCCATCACCGCAGCGTAATAACGCACCGTGCCGTCCAGGGTCAGAAAATTTCGCATGGCTTCATTGAGACCGAAGGCACGCATGAAGCAGGACAACACCACATCGCGCGGATCCCGCACTGCGAAAATGAATCGGGCGTTCGGGAACAGACGCAAGATCAGTGGTATGAAGATCGTATTCAACGGCAGCTTGTCCACGAACAGCCGGCCGGCAGGATCTGCCGGCATGGATTCGGCCACCCGCGCCCAGTAGTGATCCCGATACGGTTGCAGCCCATCTGGAGTTAGTGCGGCAAACCTTTCCAGCCCTGCGTCACTGGGCACGAATGTCTGCAACAAATCACGCAGGTTTTCCTTTTCTTCCAGCACCACCAGACCCGGATGTGATGACAACATCTGATCCAGCAGCGTGGTCCCGGAGCGCGGGAAGCCCACCAGGAACACCGGTTGCTCTGCCCCCTTGCCGGCTGCGTCGGTCAGACCCTGAAAAATCGCCGCTTGATGGCGCGCCATCCGTTCGACCGCCGCAAGCGAATAGATTCCGGGTTCCGTTGCCGCCACGTCGCCTGGTTTCAGTATTTCCTTGGACGCGGAGAATGCGTCGAATGCCTTGTCGTATTCGCCAAGCATTTCATACGCAGCACCGAGTTGTGCGTATCCGAGCGACCGGTTGCGTGGCCTGATCGGCTGCTTCAGCAGCCATTCAAGCCGTTGCACGGTTTCTTCATGACGACCAGCGCGAAAATCGAGCTGCGCCCGGGTCAGGTTGGAAACCACATCTCCGGGATCAAGCTCGAGCGCTATCTGTACAAACTGCTCGGCCTCTTCAAGGCGATTTCCGCTTTCACACAACGCGGCAAGACATCCTGCAGCAGTCGCGGAACGGGGGTTGAGCGACAAGGCCCGCTTGTAGGCGCGTTCGGCATCATCGTGTTTGGCGAAATTCTCATAAACCGTGCCGAGATTCGTATAGCTATCGGCATAATCGGGACGTAATTCGATGGCTTGCAGATAGGCCCGGGCCGCATCCAGCCATCGCCCCTGACCTGAAAATACATTACCCAGATCATGCAGCATCTGCGCATCGTCGGGTTGCAGGTTCAATGCACCGATGATCGAATTCGCCGCTCCCGCCAGATCACCCTGTTGCCATCGGCACAGACCCAGTAAGTGCAACGCTTGCGGAAAATCTGCATACAAGGCCAGGGCTTTGCGACAATGCTGCTCGGCACCGGGCACGTCGTTACGATTGTAGCGGGCCGCCGCCTCGGTCATCAGGCGGTGGAGTTCCGCAGCCTGCGCTGTCATCGGCTCGATCATGAATCCAGTACCTGATTTATTCGCTGCATGTTCTCTGCGGTGAGTTTATCGGCCTGCGCCACGGCAGCCAACGTTTCCCTGAGTTGTTCGACACGCGAAGCACCGAGGATCACGCTGCTCACGTGCGGGTTCTTGAGGCACCAGGCGATCGCCAGTTGCGCCAGGCTCATGTCCAGTTCCCGTGCGATCGGTTCGAGCTGACTGACTTTTGCGAGCCGTTGCCGGCCTTCTTCGCTGTGCAGTCGTTCCTTCAGCCATTCGTAACCCGGCAGGTTCATGCGCGAATCTTTCGGGATTCCGGCAGTGTACTTGCCGGTGAGCAACCCCGAAGCGAGCGGCGACCAGATGGTGGTGCCCATGCCGTGATCCCGGTACAACGACGCATATTCCCGTTCCACCCGTTCGCGTACGAACAGGTTGTATTGAGGTTGTTCCATGGCCGGCGGCGTCAATCGCAGTTCGTTTGCCACTGCGTGTGCGGCATCGATCTCCTGCGCGGACCATTCGGACGTACCCCAATACAGGATTTTGCCCTGTAACACCAGGTTGTGCATGGTCGCCACGATTTCCTCCATCGGCACCTCCGGATCGGGGCGATGACAGAAATACAGATCCAGATAATCGACTTGCAGACGTCCCAGCGCCTGATGACAGGCTTCCACGATGTGTTTGCGGGACAGGCCGCGCTGGGTCGGTTTCGGTTGCTCATGACTGCCGAAAAACACTTTGCTCGACACACAGAAAGAATCGCGCGGCAGATTCAGGTTCCTGAGTGCCTGGCCCATGATGAGCTCGGAATGGCCGTTGGCATAGGTCTCGGAGTTGTCGAAGAAATTGACGCCGGCATCGTATGCGGTACCGATGCACAGTTCGGCGAGCTTCACGTCTACCTGATGCTTGAATGTAACCCATGAGCCGAACGAGACGGCGCTGAGCTTGAGCCCCCATTTTCCGAGCCGGCGGTATTCCATGTTGTGCTCCACTTGATCGAATCTGCGCCTATTCTATCGCGCAGATTGGCCCACCAAGTCTGTAATTTCTGCACGCCGGGATTACAATGGCCCGCGTGTCCCCATTAATGCAGAGTGCACCATGACTGACAGTTTCGCCAGACACTATGCCGATCATCTCGCCACCGTCAGCAAGAACTTCGATGCCGCCCTGAGTGCCTCGGGTTTCGGGCAGGTCGCGCTGTTCGCCGGCAGCCACCACGTGGCTTTCCTCGACGATTACGAATACCCGTTCAAGATCAATCCGCAGTTCAAATACTGGTTGCCTCTGCTGCATGCACACGATTCGTTCATCCTGTACACCCCCGGCAAGAAGCCCGTGCTGGTCTATTACCAGCCGGACGATTACTGGTACCTGCCGCCACAAGCGCCGAGCGGATACTGGGTGGAGCATTTTGATATCCGCATCATCAAGCAAGCGGATGAAGCCAAAGCAGCATTGGCGATCGCCGGCAAATGTGCGTTCATCGGCGAGTGGCAGGACCACTTCAGTAATTGGGGATTCGACACCGTCAATCCTGACGCGCTGATCCAGCGTCTGCATTACGCGCGCGCGTCCAAGACCGAATACGAGATTGAGTGCGTGCGGGTCGCGAATGCCAGATCCGCCAAGGCGCATCGTGCGGCTGAACATGCATTCCGTGCCTGCGCCAGCGAATTCGAAATCCATACCGCGTTTTGCAAGGCCTGTGGGCAAAGCGACGATGAACTGCCCTATCACGCAATCATCGCGCTCAATGAACACGCCGCGACCCTGCATTATCAGTTCTGGAACACGGACAAACCGACCCAACATCACGCCTTCCTGATCGACGCGGCTGCACAGATCAACGGTTACGCGTCCGATGTGACGCGTACCTATTCGGCAAAAGCGGATGAATTCCAGGCCCTGATCGATGCATTGGATACGGAACAACAGAAACTTGCTGCCAAGGTCCGGCCCGGGCTCGATTACATGGCATTACACATCGAAGCTCATCACGTTATCGGAAAACTGTTGCACGATTTCGAGTTCGTGAAACTGCCGGCTGCCGAGATTGTGAGCACCGGTATCAGCAGCGCGTTCTTCCCGCACGGACTCGGACACTTGCTCGGCCTGCAGGTCCACGACGTCGGTGGGCGACAAGCCACCCCCGAAGGTGGTGAGATCCCGCGTCCGGAGAGCCACCCTTATCTCCGTACCACCCGGCCGTTGGCCGAGAATTCCGTGGTCACTGTCGAACCGGGGCTCTATTTCATCCCCTCGCTGCTGGCAGCGCTGAAAGCCGGATCGCAGAGCCGTCACGTGAACTGGAACAAAGTGGATGAATTCCGCAAATTCGGTGGCATCCGTATCGAGGACAACGTGGTCGCAAGACCGGATGGTCCCCAAAACCTGACCCGCGACGCGTTCCGCAAACTGCACCACTGAGATGCTGGGGAACCATTAGCTGCTGTCCCGGGTCAGAACCGGGTACTTTCGTCCGACTCCATTACTGGGAGAACAAGCATGAAACGACTGCTGCTGATATCACTGCTGGCGCTGCTGACGGCGCAAGCGCCTGCGTTCGCCGCGGATGCCCCGGCTGCCAAACCAGCCGCAACAGCTGAAAAACCGGTTCCCAAGGAGTCCGAAACTGTCACGCATCACAATGTAACGATCGACGGCCATTCCATCGATTACACCGCGACGGTCGGCACGCTGCTGATCCGCGATGACAAGGGCGAACCCAGCGCCAGCGTGTTCTATATCGCCTACACCAGGGATGGCGTGAAAGATTCCAGCAAGCGACCGGTCACGTTCCTGTACAACGGCGGACCCGGCTCATCCTCTATCTGGCTGCACATGGGCGCGTTCGGCCCGATGCGCGTAATCACCAGCGATGCCAAACCGACCCCACCCCCGCCGTACGATCTGGTCAACAACCAGTATTCGCTACTCGACAAGAGCGATCTGGTATTCATCGATGCCATCGGCACGGGATACAGCGAACCGGTAGGTAAACATGAGGGCAAGGATTTCTGGGGCGTGGATCAGGATGTCGAAGCATTCGGCAAATTCATTCAGCGCTACGTCACGACCAACAACCGCTGGAACTCGCCCAAGTTCCTGCTCGGCGAAAGTTACGGCACCACCCGTTCCGCAAACCTCGCCGACTGGCTGCAGCACAACGGCATCGCCTGCAATGGAGTGATTCTGGTGTCCTCGGTGCTGAATTACGGCGATACCATGCCGGGTACGAATCTGGAATACGTCGCCTACCTGCCCAGTTATGCAGCGATCGCCTGGGAGCACGACAAGATCCCCAACAAACCCGCGGACCTCGCCGGCTTCGTGCAGCAGGCGCGCGAATTCGCAGTAGGTGAGTATCAGAAAGCACTGTATTTGGGTTCACGTCTGTCACCGGCAGAATACAACGACGTACTCGCGAAGCTGCATCAGTTCACCGGGCTGTCCGAGCAATATCTGAAAGATGCCAATCTGCGTGTCGATCCATCGCGCTTCCGCGCGGAACTGCTGCGCGACGAAGATCGCACGATGGGCCGCTACGATGCGCGCTTTGAAGGCATCAACATGGACAACGCCGAGGAGACGCCCGATTACGATGCTTCGGATACTTCGATCAGCTCGGCATTCACCGCCGCTTTCCACTGGTATCTGGGCAACGACCTGAACTACCGGAATGACACCCCGTACAAGGTCACCAATTTCCAGATCATCCGCAGCTGGGACTGGAAACATCCGCTGCCGGGCCGGCGCATGTTCCGCGTTCCCCCGCTGCCCGATGTTGCCGCCAACCTCGGTGAGGCCATGCGTCAGAACCCGCATCTGCATGTGTTCTCCGCCAACGGTTATTACGATCTGGCGACCCCGTTCTTCAAGACCGAGTTCGATCTCGACCAATTAAACTTGCCGACGGATATCTACCAGAACATCCAGTTTCACTATTACCCGTCCGGCCACATGATCTATCTGAACGTGGCTTCATTGCAGAAGCTCAAGGGTGATCTGGCCAGGTTCTACGACAGCGCCGACTGAGAACCCCCGTGTTCCCGGCAGCTCCGCAGGCATCTGCCTGCGGAGCTGCCTTCTTGCCGGATATACAGATTCAGAATTGGTCGTTTTTTAACCACCTCTTGTCCTGCCGCTCAATGGGCGCAAAATACCCCTCCTGCGCGGGAACGCCTGTGCGCTGCCAGGGTCTGATTACGTCACACCCCCGATATTGTTTTCCAAACCAATCAATAAAGAGGACTCCCTGTGAAACGTCTAATCGTAGTGATTTCCGTGTTTCTCGCCCTGGGAACCGTCAGCGCCTTCGCTGCCGACGCTCCGCATAAAGGCGGAGACAAAGCCCCTTCGGCGGCCGGTGCCGCACCGAAGGCCGAACAATCGGTGACGCATGGCAGCGTCACGATCGGCGGCGAAACCGTCAAATACACCGCCACCGCCGGCACTCTCATCCTCAAGAACAAGGACGAGAAACCCATAGCCAGCATGTCCTACGTGGCCTACACCAAGGACGGGATCTCGAACCCGGATACCCGCCCGGTCACGTTCCTGTACAACGGCGGTCCCGGTTCCTCGACCATCTGGCTGCACATGCTCGCGTTCGGCCCGAAGTACGTCGAAGTCGGCAACGGTACCCTGACACCGCACGCGCCGTACAAGCTGCTCAACAACGGCAACAGCCTGCTCGACGCAAGTGATCTGGTGTTCATCGATGCCCCCGGCACCGGTTTCGGCCGCGTACTCGGCAAGGATGAGGGTGGCGAAGGCACGCCCAAGGATGTCTACGGCATCGACGAAGACGCGAGAGCGTTTGCCCAGTTCATCACCCGCTACCTCACCGAAAACAATCGCTGGAATTCACCCAAGTTCCTGTTCGGCGAAAGTTACGGCACCACGCGTTCCGCGGTGCTCGCCAACATGCTGGAGACCGACGACAGCATGAGCCTCAACGGCGTGATGCTGCTGTCCTCGATCCTGAACTGGAACATCAGTGTCGATTTCCCGGAGGTCGATCCGGGTATCAACATCTCCTATGCGCTGGGCTTGCCGAGCTACGCGGCGACCGCGTATTACCACCACAAGCTGCCACAGCAGCCGCAGGACCTGGATGCCTTCCTGACTCAGGTCAAGCAGTTCGCCATGAGCGATTACCTCTCGGCCCTGGCCAAAGGCGATCAGCTGGATGCCGCTACCAAACAGCAGATTGCCGACAAGCTGCATCAGTACACCGGCTTGCCGGTGGCTTATATCCTCAAGGCCGACCTGCGGGTATCCGGCGGCGAGTTCGCGCATGAACTGCTCGGTGACAGCGATTCGATCACCGGCCGTCTCGATTCCCGCTACAGCGGCCCGAGCATGGATCCGATGGCGGAGTCCGCCAGCTTCGATCCGCTGGATTCCTCGATCGACGCACCGACGGTGTCCATGTTCAATCAGTACGTGCGCAACACCCTGGATTTCGGCAAGGACATGACCTACAAGCCGGAGATCAACGTGTTCCCGATGTGGGACTTCAAGCATCAGCCTCCGGGCGCGCCGTTCGCGTTGCCGTTCACACCGAACGTAATGCCGGATCTGGCCTCGGCGATGAAGTACGACCCCAACCTGAAGGTCATGCTGATGGGCGGTTATTACGATCTCGGCACCCCGTTCTATGCCGCCGAATACGAGATGCACCAGCTGCCGATGCAGGCGCGTTTGCAGAAGAACATCAGCTATCACTTCTTCCCGTCCGGGCACATGGTGTACCTGAACCCCGAGGTGCATAAGTCGTTGCACGAAGCAGCGGCGAAATTCATCGAAGCCAACTACAAGCACTAATCGGCCGGTTTCGTGTCAGTCAGAAGGGGCCCTGCGGGGCCCCTTCTTTTTTAGGGAATTCCAGCCCCGTCCAACTTCTCCCCGGCCCCTTTTCCCGCGGCCGAAAGCGTGCAAAATACCCCCTCCCGCCCGGAACGCACTGGCGCTTCCGGGGTCTGATTAAGCCACACCCTGTCCGGCGAACTACCAGACCAACAAGAGAGGACACCCCCTGTGAAACGTCTGTTCGTATTGATACCCCTGTTTTTGGCCCTGGGCTCAGTGACAGCACTGGCCGAAGATTCACCTCAAAAAGGCGGAGACAAGGCCCCAGCCGCCAACAGCACGCCGCCGAAGGCGGAGCAGTCTGTCACTCACGGCAGCGTGACGGTGGGTGGCGAAACCATTCGCTATACGGCCACGGCCGGCACTATCATCCTCAAGAACGATGCCAACAAGCCCACCGGCAGCATGTTCTATGTGGCCTATACCAAGGATGGGGTCTCGAACCCGGCTACCCGCCCGGTCACGTTCCTCTACAACGGTGGTCCCGGTTCCGCGAGCATGTGGCTGCATATGGGCTCGGTCGGTCCGGTGCGAGTGGAGACCGCTGACGCGGCGCACACCGCTCCGGCCCCCTACAAGGTGGTGAGCAACCAGTATTCGCTGCTGGACAAGACCGACCTGGTGTTCATCGATGCGATGGGCACGGGTTTCAGCAAGATCATCGGTAAAGATGACGGCGGCGTCGGCACCGGCAAGGATTTCTTCGGTGTCGATGAAGACGCCAAGGCCTTCGCCCAGTTCATATACGATTACGTGAGCCACAACGACCGCTGGAATTCACCCAAATTCCTCATGGGCGAGAGTTACGGCACCACCCGCTCCGCGGCGCTGGTCGATTACCTCGAAGAACACGACAACATGGACTTCAACGGCGTGATCCTCGTGTCGTCGATCCTGGATTTCGAGACCGCCAGTTTCAATGCCGGCAACGACGAACCGTATATCCTGTATCTGCCGACCTATGCCGCGACAGCGTGCTATCACAAAGTGGTGCAATGCCCGGCGGATCTGCCCGCCTACCTGCAGCAGGTGCGTGACTTCGCCACCGGCGCCTATGCCGACGCCATGATCAAGGGCGACAAGTTGACGGCACAGGAACGCAACGCGGTATTGTCCAAACTCGCGCAATACACCGGGCTGTCACAGGACTATCTGACCAAGGCGCGTCTGCGCGTCAATCTGTTTCAGTACATGGCGGAACTGCAGCGCAGCCGCGATCTCATCACTGGCCGGCTGGATTCACGCTTTTCCGGCACGCCCGCCGATCAACTCTCGGAATGGGCGTTCAACGATCCGCAGAGCGACGCGATCAGCGGCGCGTATGTGGCCGCGTTCAATCAGTACGTTCGCGACACGTTGAAATTCGGCCAGGACATGACCTACAAACCGTCCAACGGTCAAGCCAACCAAGGCTGGAACTGGAAACACAAGCACAACGGCTTCGCCGATTTCGGCTGGCCGGGTTATACCAATGTAGCTGTGGATCTGGCCGATGCGATGCGTTACAACCCGCATCTCAAGATCCAGTTCGAGAATGGCTACTATGATCTCGCCACGCCGTTCTTTGCCACCGAATACACGGTGGATCATCTGGGACTGCCGGAGGATCTGCGCGGGAACATCTCGCTCAAGTACTACGACGCCGGCCACATGATGTATGTACATGTTCCGGCACTCAAGGAACTGCATGCCAATCTGGTGCAGTTCTACGATCAGACCATCCATAATTAAACTGGTCCACATGCAAAGCCCGCGGTGATCACCGCGGGCTTTTTCACAGTACCCTTGCAGAGGAAATTCCCGTGAAGAAAATGCTGTCCGCTTTTCCCATGCTGCTGCTATTAGCCATCAGCCTGCCGGTCTTCGCTGCAGACGCGCCCGCAGCCGAGGCCACCAAAAATGCCGATAAGCCGGTTCCAAAAGAAACCAGTTCGGTTACGCATCACGGCGTCACCATCAACGGCGAGACGATTAAATACACCGCCACTGTCGGCAACCTGGTCATCGACAATGACAAGGGCGATGCCATCGGCAGCTTCTTCTACGTGGCATATACCAAAGACGACGTAAAGGATTCGCGACACCGGCCTCTCACCTTCCTGTTCAACGGTGGTCCAGGTTCGTCTTCGATCTGGTTGCACATGGGCAGTTTCGGCCCGGTGCGTGTCGAGACTACGGACGCCAACGTAACACCGCCCGCGCCTTATAAACTGGTCCCGAACAACTATTCACTGCTCGACAAAAGCGATCTCGTGTTCATTGACGCCATGGGCACCGGTTTCTCCACCATCGTCGGCAAAGGCGTAGCCAAAGATTTCTACGGTACCGATGCCGATATCGAATCCTTCGGCAAGTTCATCGAGCGTTACGTCACCCTCAACAATCGCTGGAACTCGCCCAAGTTCCTGCTCGGTGAAAGTTATGGCACCACCCGCGCTGCCGGGCTGGTGGACTGGCTGCAAGGCAAAGGCATGGCGTTCAACGGCGTGATCCTGCAGTCCTCATGGCTTAATGGCTTTGTCGATTTCCCGGGTCCGGCATTTTCACTGGACTTGTCGTATGAACTGTATATTCCGACCATGGCCGCTACGGCCTGGTATCACGACAAGATTCCCAACAAACCGGCCGACCTTGCGGCATTCGTGCAACAGGCGCGTGAATTCGCGCTCGGCGATTACGCCCGGGCGCTGGATCAGGGCAGCAAGCTGAGCGCGGCCGATACTCGAGCCATTGCCGAGAAACTGCACGCGTTTACCGGCCTGCCGGTGCAATACATCCTGGACGGGAAATTGCGCGTCAATCCGTTCCGCTTCGAGAAGGAACTGCTACGCGGCCAGCAGCGCACGGTCGGCCGGCTCGATGCACGCTTCCCCGGTATTGACCAGGATGCAGCGGGTGAATATCCGAGCTACGACCCCTCCGGTTCCGCCATCGGTCCGGCCTACACGGCGGCATTTAACTGGTATCTGGGCAACGACCTGAAGTACAAAAGCGATACCAGTTACAAGGTCGAAAACTACGGCGAAGTGGGCCGCGACTGGGACAACGGCCAGCGTATCGACGGGCAGAAATATCCGCTCATGGATGTGGAGGAGAATCTGCGCGAAGCCATGACCGAGAATCCGCACCTGAAGGTGTTCTCGGCCAACGGCTATTTCGATTTTGCGACCCCGTTCTTCGAGACCGAATATGACCTGGATCACATGGGTCTGGATTCGTCTTTGATGAAAAACATCAGCTACGGATACTACCAATCCGGCCACATGATCTATCTCAATGTGCCGGCGCTGAAGGCATATAAAGCCGATGCTGCGAAATTCTACGACAGTGCTACCGGCAACTGACAAGCAATCATCCGAGGAGAACACGATGAAAAATTATTTACCGATTTTGCTGGCGCTCGGCGCTTTGATCGCCACGCCCGCGTTCGCAGCCGATACGCCCAAAAAACCCGATACCGCAAAAGCTGCGACCGCTACTGCAACCAAAGAGGAAAAGATCGTCACCCATCATAGTCTGGAGATCGGCGGCAGGACCATCCATTACACTGCGACAGCCGGCAACCTCGTGCTGAAGAACGACAAGGGTGACGAGACCGCCAGCATGTTCTACATCGCCTACACCGAGGACGGCGCGAATGCCGGCAAGCGTCCGGTAACGTTCGCTTATAACGGCGGCCCCGGCGGTTCCTCTGTGTTGGTGAATCTGGGTGGTTTCGGCCCGATGCGAGTGGTCACGACCGATGCTGCACCGACACCGCCCGCGCCCTATTCACTGGAACCGAATCAATACAGCCTGCTCGATAAATCCGACCTGGTCTTCATCGACGCGGTCGGCACCGGTTTCAGCAAGCTGCTCGGCAAATCCGAACCCAAGGATTTTTATGGCGCGGATCAGGATGTCGAAGCGTTCGGCGACTTCATCGAACGCTACATCACCCTGAACAATCGCTGGAATTCACCAAAGTTCGTGCTCGGGGAAAGCTATGGCACCCCGCGTTCCGCGATGCTGGCTGACTGGCTGCAGGACAAGGGTGTCGCGCTCAACGGCGTGATCCTGCTGTCCAGCATCCTGAATTTCAACGACGAATTCTGGTTCCAGCCGGAAGGGTCCAACGATCTCGCCTACGAACTGTATCTGCCGAGCTATGCCGCCATCGCCTGGTACCACGACAAATTGCCCAACAAACCGGCGGACTTGGCTACGTTCCTGAAACAGGTCCGCAGCTTCGCACTCGGCGACTACGCCACCGCGCTGGAAGCTGGCGACAGTATCACCCCGGCCCAGCAAGCGGCCATGATTCAGAAGTTGCATGACTACACCGGCCTGAGTGAAACCTACCTGAAGGAGGCCAAACTGCGAGTGGCGCCTGGACGGTTCATGAAGGAGCTGCTGCGGGACGAGACGCGCACCATCGGTCGCTACGATGCCCGTTACGAAGGCATCGATTACGATTCCGCGGGTGAATACATGGATTACGATCCTTCCGGCACCGCGATGTTTCCGGCAGTCGTCGCTGCGTTCCATATCTATCTGCAGAACGATCTCAACGACAAGAGCACGGCGGATTACGACTTCCTGAGCTACAAGGTGAATCGGGCCTGGGATTGGCACCACCGCGTGGACGGGCGCAAATACCCGGTGCCGGATACCTTGCCGGACCTGCGCGAAGCCATGACCCAGAATCCGAAATTGAAGGTGTTTTCCGGCAACGGCTACTACGATCTCGCCACACCGTTCTTCAAGACCGAGTATGAGCTCAACCACATGGGGCTGGATCCGTCATTGCAGAAGAACATCACCTTCGGTCACTACGGCGACGGACACATGATCTATATCCATACGCCGGCGTTGAAAAAACTCAAGCAGGATCTGGATCGTTTCTACGACAGTGCGACGTCCAGCTGATCTTCTACGCCAGTCGTTTAAAAAACACCCGCGGCTAGCCGCGGGTGTTTTTTATGCCTTAAATCTGGTGTTTGGTACTTCGAGTCAACGATCAATCAGTGGCCTGCATTTTTCTTAGCCGGCTGCAATTGTGCCAACCAGAACTGCTGCATCGCCGTATACAGATGCGTGCTGGCTCTCGGCCCCGAGATACCATGCAGTTTATTGGGATAGATCAGTAACTGGTAGGGTTTGCCGGCTTCAATCAGGGCCTGCACGAACTGCATGGTGTTCTGCCAGTGCACGTTGTTATCGCCAGTACCGGCAACCAGCAAGAGCGGATCGGCGAGATCCTTCGCTGAAGCGACCGAGGAACTGTCCGCATAACCTTGCGGATTTTCCTGCGGCCTGCCCATGTATCGCTCAGTGTAGATGCTGTCGTAATTTTCCCAGCGCGTCACCGGCGCCACCGCGATGCCAGCGCACCACACACCCGGTGCCCGGGTCAACGCATATGTCGTCATGTAACCACCGTAACTCCAGCCCCAGATACCGATCCGGTCAGGATCAACGTAATCCCGGGATTTGAGCCACTTCACTGCAGCAAGCTGATCCTGCAGCGCGAGTTCCCCCAGATGGTGCTTGACCAGCGCCTGATCACGGTGACTGAAATAGGTCGCAGCACGGTTATCGGTGGCAAAGATGATGAAGCCATCGCGCGCCAGCAACTGCTCGAACAAGGCACGGTTGCCGCCCCAAGCGTCACGCACTACTGGTGGCACATCCGGTCCACCGTATTGATACATGATGACCGGATATTTCTTGGCGGCGTCGAAATCCGGCGGCAGGGTGATCCGGGCATACAGCAGCGTCTTGCCATCACCGGCCGGCACGGTGATGAAGCGGGTGTTGAGTAACGGAAAATTCAGGACCGATGATTTACTCAGCACATGCTGTTTGCCGGCGTGGGTATCCGCCAATCTGAAAGACGGCGGCATATCGATCTTCGACCAGGTATCGATATAGCGCAACGCTTTCGGTCCCATGTCGATGTCATGACTGCCGGATGTGCGGGTCACCGCGGTCGGAGTGCCGCCCTGCAACGAGACCCGATACAGTTCGGTATTCAGTGGGCCTTGGGTATAACGCGTGAAATAGGCCTGCCCGGCCGCTTCATCCACGCCCATCAGCTTGAGCACGTTGTAATCGCCACTGGTAAGGCGACGTACCTGATGACCACGATCGCTGTACAAATACAGATGCTGCCAACCATCTTCGGGAGTACTCCAGATGAACCCCCCGGACTTCAGGAAATGCGGTTCGCTACGCACGTCTATCCAGTCAGGATCGGTGACCGCCACCAAGGTCTGCGTCGTACCATCGTGTGGATCGGCACTCATCAACACGAGATGAGTCTGCGTACGATCCAGCACCTCAGCATACAAATGCGCGCTGTCGGGCAACCAGCCGAAGCGGGCGAGATAGGTATCGGACGTGCCGGCCAGTTTCATCCAGACGGTCCGGTTGTCCTTGATGTCATACGCTCCCAGCCGCACGATTGGGTTGGGCGCGCCGGCTTGCGGATATTTCTGCGGGAATACGTCGGGCTGTTGCTGCGTGTAATTGACCAGCGGGAAAGCGATGACCGGATGTTCATCGAACTGCATGAATGCGATGTGACGGCTGTCCGGCGACCATTCGTAGCCGGTACGTAAATCCAGTTCCTCTGTATAAACCCAATCCAGCTCGCCATTCAGGATACCCGGTGCGTGTGCAGCGATACTGTGTATCGGTCCCCCATCCACCGAGACGTAATACAGGTCGCCGTCACTCAGATAACTCACCCAGCGTTCATCCGGCGACAGTTTCGGGTCGCGCTTGTCACCAGTCGCATGCGTCAATTGTCTGGGAGTGCCACCGGCCAGAGGATACAGATACACCTGATCGTCGCTGAGAAAGATCAACGCATCGCTGTGCGGAGCCCAGTGATAACTGTCGACATGATAACGGGTGACGCGATCCCGTTCGCGCTCGTTCTTGATGGCGCTCGCCGGCGCAGCGGCACCTGCCAATTGCGCGCTGGTGAGCAGTACATGGTCGGCGCCCGTCTGCGTATCGATGATATGCAGATCAGCCTGTCCATCCGGCACATGGCGCAGCAAGTAGGTAAGGTGGCGGCCATCCGGGCTCCATTCGATCTGCTCGGGTTGATATCCGGTAAGTCCGGGTTCGGCAAATATCTGCGCGATACCGAAAGGCGGATTCGAATTATCGGCGAGTACGACAATCGGCAAACACAGACTGACGAATATTAACAGGCTTTTCATGGCTGGACCCTTGTAGCAAAACGCTGTGACACGGCTATTGATTGTTTTCCTTCAACTTGGTTCCAGCCTGCCACTGCGATCCGGATGATGGAACAGGATCACGACGATCACCGAAGAAAGCGCCAGCAGCGCCAGCAACCAGAAGGCGTTATTGAAGCTGTGAGTCATACCGACCGCCCAGCCGGTGACCAACGGCGCCACGAAACCGGAGATCGCGAAGAAGGTATCCATAACGCCCAGTGCGGTTCCGGCCCGCTCCCGCGCGACATCGACGTTAACGGCATAGAACGCCGCATTCGCGCTCATGCTCAAACCGACCGCCAGCGAAATGAACAGCAGCATCACGCCGAGATCATGCACGAATATCACCGGCAGGATGCAGAGACCCGCCAGTAATTGCGAGATCCAGATCGGATGCGAGCGTGCGATGCGTAAACTGCCGGTTTTGCGCAACAAGGCATCGGACAGATAACCGAATCCCCACAACAGCAGGCTCGCAGTCAGCCACGGCAGGATCGAGAACATCCCGATCTGTCTCAAGTTGAGTTGGTAAGCCTGTTGCAGATAGCTTGGCAACCAGGTCATGAAGAAGAACAGGTAATAACCGAACACAAAGAACGACCAGTTGTTGGCAAGCAGGGTTGGATTCAAAAGCAGGAAGCGCCACATTCCTTTGATATGCCGGCGCCGGTCGTGGGTAGCCGCTGCACTGGTATTCCGGTCCGTGGTATTTCCATCGCGGATATGCTCAAGCTCTGCCTGATTCACATGCGGACTGTGTTCCGGGAAATCGCGGAACAGTAACCACCACAGCGGCAGCCAGATGATGCCCAGTAACATCAGCAGGATGAACATGCCCCGCCAGCCTGCATGAATGATGAGTTGCGTGACGATGGGAGCGCCGATGGCGAGTGCCAACGGTACCGCCACCAGTGAATTGGACAAGGCGACCGCACGCTCGCGGCTCGACAACCAATCCGCCACTGAGCGATTCATGGCTGGGAAATTCGGGCCTTCCGCCAGCCCCAGCAGCACCCTCGCGCTGGCCAACATGACGAACCCGACCGCCAGACCCGTGAGCCCGATGGCGAGGGACCACACCAGTGCAGCCCAGAACAGGGTGACGCGCGCGCCATGGCGATCGGCAATGATCCCGCCAAAGAACGTAGTCAACATGTATCCGATGCTGAACGCGGCCAGGATGAAGCCGCTCAGAATGTCCTTGTCGTGCTGGCTGAATCCCAGGTCTCGGGCTATATCACCGATGCCATAGGAAATGGCCGAGCGGTCGATGTAATTGACCACGGTGATGAAGAAAATGAGTGAGATAACGATCCAGCGAAAATGCGTCCGGCGCATGAGCTGCCTCCCGATGAACGGTGAGGCAATACTAACCGACCACGCTATTGCCGGGATCAGTCCTCGAAATAATAGACTCCCACACCCACTTGCTGCAGATCGTTATCGGCATCAGGTGATGCAGCATATCCATCGAGTTGACGCTGGACGCGCCGGGTAAAGACTTCGGTTTCCGCTCGCAGGAGATCGCGTATTGCCGGCAGCCTGTCGCCCGGCACAAGCACCGGGTGCAGACAATATGCCGGTAGCGCTTCATCGGTGCCCAGGTGCTGGTTACGTTCCAGGGTATCGATCAGCCCCCCCATGCTGACACCGGCGCGATTCAGTTCCTCGTCGACCAGAGCCGAATCACCGTTGCCGGTGGTGAGACGCAATTTGTCGTTGGGGAGCTTCTCGACCAGACCGTTCTGCATCAATTCATCGAGGATCGCGCGATGCGGGACATCGCCACTGTACAAACGCACCAGATCCGCGAACGAGCGTTGTCCCTTGTTCACCGGCAATTCGCGTGGCTGACCGTCATCGTCCACGAAATCATTGTGCGTCATCCACCCGGCGACCACGCGAACTGCCCGATTACGGCTGGGGATAGCGCCCCGTTCCTCGGGTGGCGGCAAGTCTGCCAGCCGCATGACTTCCTTGCGTGACAAACCCGTCAGGATCGCGGCACGTGACTTGAATGGCCGGTTGCGGTTCGGCAGCGCAAATTCAGATTCGCGCATGGAAACGTCCACGAAGACCCAGCGGCTGATTTCCTCGAACTCAAGACAGGACATGCCGTGTCGAAGAAGAATCCGCGCCAGTGGTCTCAAAACCCGTAACACCAATACGATCAAGCCTCTCGACAAAATCGCGGGTGCGTACGGGGCAGTTGCTGCATTGTTGCTCATTAGTTTGCCCCTTACCCATTTGGGAAATCACAAGGCCTACGTTATGACAAAACGCGCCTCGTAACCCGCTTCCTGCTTGCGCAGTCCGTGCTGATTTCACATAAAGCATACACCGAAATGCCCAAATGGATGCAGGAATAATTTCCCAAATAAATCAAGGGCTTTGTGAGCCAAAAAAATAGCGGGGTTGGCGGGTGGATAAAAACTGCCCAGCCAACCTGCTGTATGGCCTGCGGGCAGCCTGTGGCTCAGCAAGGCCCGCGGTTGCAGGGCTCTAGGGAGCGTGCTCCGGCGTCGGGGGCGGAGTGAACTGGACGCTGACGGTTACGTGTTGGCGGTTTTCCCCCTGGGTGGAGGGCTTGCCGTCGGTCCGCTCGAAATACCAGCCCCGCACCGCCGCAATGGCTGCCGCATCGAACGAACCTGAGGGGGTGGCTGTGACCACCTTGGGACGCACCGCCCGGCCATCCGGGCCGATATCGAAACCCAGAGTCACGGAACCAGCCAGGCGCCGGTTGAGCAATTCCGGCGGATAGACCGGATCGAGGCGATAGATTCGCCAATCCCCCGAGGTGACGATTTTGCAATGCTGCTCCGGCTCGTAGATCGAGGCCTGATTACGGCACAGGAACACCGTACGCTGGTTGGCTGCATCCGGACCAAAAAACAGTGGGTAGATGAAATCCCTCGTCACCGGCTTTCCCTGTTCACGCGCGGGCTTGAAATGCCATTGCTGAACTGCGGTCAGTACGGTCGCGGTATCCTCCGGAGAAAGCTTCGAGAAGCTGGCCTTCGGGTCAGTCACACTGCCATCAGGCTGCACAGTGAGATGAATCAGGAGCTGGGTGTCCTGCCTGGCCTGCTGAAGTGCCCGCAATGCCGGGGTCATCACCGCATCAGTCGGAGTACCGATCAGGACCGGCACGGGCTTCCGGGGCGGTTGGGGGGGCACCGGAGCCATTACGCAGCCGGCCAGGAATACAGCGGACAAGGACATGCCCAGGATCGATTTCATCGCGGGATTTCCAGCTCGTCGGGGATTGTGGGACCAGAGTTCAGCTCGGGCGTTACCTTAGCATGAGGCACTTGGACTCCCAAAGAATGACTTCCCGATACCCCAATCACGCCTATAATACTGTTCATCCATACAGTATTCGTATACAGGCCATCGATGACCAAGCCTCCTTCCCCCATCAAAGGCCGGGGTACCCCGTCCCGCCCCGAGGGCCGTTTCGAGTCATTCCGCCGGGAAGCCTTCGACGATGGCTGGTCGCCGCAGATGGAAGACGACGCCGAGCCCGGTCCAGCCACCACGGTCACCGCGGAACCGGCCCGCAGCATCATCAGCCGCAACCAGTCGCCAGATATCCCGTTCGCGCAATCCATCAACCCGTATCGCGGCTGCGAACATGGGTGTATTTATTGCTATGCCCGTCCCAGCCACGCCTATCTGAACCTCTCTCCCGGTCTCGATTTCGAGACCAAGATTTTTTACAAAGCACGGGCTGCAGAGTTACTCGATCAGGAACTGCGCAAACCGGGTTACCGCTGCGCACCGATTACACTCGGCGCCAATACCGATCCCTACCAGCCGGTGGAACGCAAACTGCGGGTGACGCGCAGCCTGCTCGAAGTGATGCAGCGATTCGGACAGCCGGCCAGCATCATCACCAAGAGTGCGCTGATCACTCGCGACCTCGACATTCTGGCGCAGATGGCAGAGCAACAACTGGTCAGCGTAATGGTAAGCGTGACCACGCTCGACGATGATCTCAAGCGCCGCCTGGAGCCGCGTACACCCGGCGGCATGACCCGCCTCAAGACTGTGCGCGCTCTCGCTGATGCCGGCATCCCGGTCGGCGTGCTGGTGGCACCCATAATCCCGATGGTCAACGATGACGAATTGGAGAAGATCATCGAGCACGCGGCCGAAGCCGGTGCGCGCGGTACCGGTTATGTGCTGCTAAGACTGCCCTATGAAGTGAAGGACATGTTCCGGGAGTGGTTGCAGACCCATCTGCCATTGCGTGCAGAACACGTGATGAGCGTGATCCGTCAATCGCGCGGTGGCAAGGATTACGATGCGCGGTTCGGAGTTCGAATGCGTGGCAGTGGTGAATTTGCCGAACTTATCGCCCAGCGTTTCCAGCTCGCCTGCAAACGTGCGGGGCTGTTGCAGGGGCGTCGTCTGACATTGGCTACCGGGCATTTCAAGGTGCCGCCGGTGGCGGGACAGATCGGATTTGAATTCAGTTAAGGGCACCTGAAAATCGATCTTTATGATTTCTGTGGGTGTTTTTGACCATGGATGGTCTTACATTACGGAGGACATGGATGTCCGGGAGTAATGCGAAATGTATCGAATCGGAAGCGCAGCTCTCGGTATCCGACCGCCAGGGATGGCGGAAGTGCAGATTTTGCATGGAGCGAAAATCTGCCTGCCTCCCGCTGCACTTGTACATCCCTGTACATCGCTCATGTACTGCCGTGTACACTCCGATTCCTCGATCATTTCTGCCTACCCAGAAACCAAAATCTCTGATTTTTAGTAGGTGCCCTTAATTTAATTTCCTGTGCCGTTGAACTGCCGGACCGGCTCGGCCTTGAGTGCTTCCAGTTCACGCGCCACCAATTTCGGATTTACCAGATTCATTTCCACCAGCCGCTTCAGGTGCGCGAAGCTCTCGGCGTCCCTTGCCTGCCAGCTGCATCCGATTTGATCGCCGGCCACATGCGCTACTTCAGCATCCATTTCCAGGGTAATGAGATCTGCAAGCCGCCACTCCACTCGCAAACGGTCACCTGAAAAGATGCGCCAATTGGTGGGGCAACGGGCCAGAAAACCCCGGAAAGAAACATCCAGTAAAGCGCACTCCCAGGCTTCGTCTTCACGCCGCAGGCGGATGACAGAAGCGAAACGGAAGCGCTTGAAACGGCGCCGTTCGGCGGGGTTCGGATTGGACACAGGCTGGCTCGCTGATCGTTTTCAGTATTCCCAGTATAGTGCCCAAGGCGATTTAGAATCAGTATAAATTCAGCATTATGCTTCACAGGGCCGCCCCAATCTGGTACTAAGACGGCTGGCCGTGCACCGGAATGGCTTCCATTTCGGCCAGCGGCCTCTTTTTTAATACCTGAACGGAACCCGATATGACAACCAATACCCCGGTATCCAAGACATGGTCTTTCTCCACCGTGTTCCTGATCGAGATGTGGGAGCGCTTCGGCTATTACGGCATGCAGGCGCTCATCGTCCTCTACATGGTCGAGCGTTTAGGCTTCAACGATGACCGCGCCAACCTGACCTGGGGTGCGGCCGCTGCCCTGATCTACGTTTCGCCCGCTATCGGCGGCTGGATCGGCGACAAGATCCTGGGGACACGCCACTCGATGCTGCTGGGCGCCGTCATTCTTGCATTTGGCTACGCTCTCATCACGATCCCCAACGAAAACGTCTGGTTTCTGTTCAGTTCACTGGGAGTCATCGTGGTCGGCAATGGCTTGTTCAAGGCCAATGCCGGCAATCTGGTGCGAAAAATTTACGAAGGCGACGATTCCAAAATCGACAGCGCCTTCACCATTTACTACATGGCTGTGAACGTGGGCTCGGCGATCTCCATGCTGCTCACGCCCAAGATCAAGGACTGGGTCAATGCGGCATATCACAACAACATGGGGTGGCATGCTGCGTTCGCGGTGTGCTGCTTCGGTCTGCTCATCGGCCTGGGTAACTATATGGTCATGCGCCACACCCTGAATCACATTGGATCGGAACCAGACACCAAACCAATGGACATGCGTAAGCTCGGGCTGGTACTGGCTGGGGGCCTGCTGACAGTATTTCTATCCGCTGTGATCCTGAATTTCGAAGGACTAGCCAAGATCTTCGTCATCGCAGCGGCATTAGTTGTGCTGGGGATATTTATCTATCTGATCAGTGTGTCACATCGCGATGAGCGCGCCGGCCTGATCGCCGCCCTGGTATTGACCATCCAGACCATTTTCTTCTTCATCTTCTATCAGCAGATGTCCACTTCACTGAACCTGTTTGCCTTGCGAAACGTGGATTGGCACATCAATTTGTTCGGCTGGCGTTTCATGGCATCTCCTGCCCAGTTTCAGGCCCTGAACCCGCTCTGGATTTTCGCACTCAGTCCGATTCTTGCATTGATTTACTCCTTTGCCGGTAAACGCGGCAAAGATATTTCCGTTGCCACCAAGTTCGCGCTTGGATTTGCAGTCGTCGCGATTGGTTTCTTTATCTACGGCGTGGCCGGCAATTTCGCCGTGGACGGGAAAACCTCCTGGTTTGTGTTGCTCTTGGGATACGGCTTCTACTCGCTGGGCGAACTACTGGTCAGTGGCCTGGGTCTGGCGATGATTGCACGCTATGTGCCGGCCCGCATGGGCGGCTTCATGATGGGCGCATATTTTATTGCGGTTGGTGTGTCGCAGTATGCTGGCGGCTTCGTAGCTACCTATGCGAGCGTACCCCAGGACATCACGGATCCGTTGCAGACGTTGCCGATCTATACCAGTCTGTTCAACAAACTCGGTTATGCTGCGATCGCCTGCACGCTGATCGCGATCGCAGTATTACCGTTGATGAAAAAACTTTCCGCTGAACATCACAGCAACAGTAACGGCAACTGATACTGAGTTCGTGCGACTGACAAAAGGGCCGGTAAACCGGCCCTTTTTCATTGCACCCATCGTGATCTCAGACTTGCAGGCGTCGCGTCCAGCTTGCCAGATTGACAAGCAGTTCAGCGATAAGTTTACGCGCCATCTCATCGGTCAACTTCCCGTCGGCATCGAATTTGTCCGCCGCACGCGCGATCATCACTTCGGGTTTGTTGATCGGATGCATATTGAGAAACACGCAGATCTGGCGCAGATGATATTGGGCACGCGCGGTGCCCAGCACACTGCCGGATGCTCCCATGATGGCCAGCGGTTTGTCGTTGAACGGCTGCTCGGGTGGGCGTGAAGCCCAGTCGAGCGCGTTCTTGAGCACTCCCGGCACGGAATAGTTGTACTCCGGTGTCACAATCAGCAACGCATCCGCCTCGCGGATCCTGTCCCGGAACTGTTCGACCACTGGCGGGAATCCCTGCTCACGCACGTCCTCGTTATAGATCGGGATCGGAGTGATATCGAAAATCTCGATCTCCATATCTGCCGGTTCCAATTCCACAGCCGCCCTGAGTGCAGCTTTGTTGTAGGAACCCGCGCGCAGACTGCCGGCGATGCCCAGTACTTTCAGACTCATGTTGTTCTCCTGCCTTTCAAACCGGACCTGTCGAACCCCTCAGCCGAACCAGCGCTGCCGCCAACCGCGATCGCGCAATATCTCGCGCGCCGCATTGTGCCCCGGCGCACCGGTGACGCCACCACCAGGATGCGTGCCGGCGCCGCACATATAAAGTCCCTTGAGCGGACCACGATAATCCGCATGTCCCAGCATCGGTCGGGCACTGAACAACTGGTCCAGTCCCAACGCACCGTGGAAAATGTCGCCGCCGATCAGTCCGAAACGGCGTTCCAGATCCAATGGCGACAAGGCCATACGACCGATGACACTGGCCTTGAAGTTGGGCGCATAGCGGTTGACGGTGTCGATGATGGTGTCTGCGGCCGGCTCGCGCAGTTCATCCCAACTCTTGCCTTCCGGCTGCGGATCGAAATGCTGGCAGAACAGACTCGCGACGTGCATGCCCTTTGGCGCCAGCGTCTCGTCCACCGTGCTCGGAATCAGCATTTCCACGATCGGCTCACGTGAGAAGCCGTGCTCGCGCGCATCGAAATAGGCGCGCTCCATGTATTTGAGCGACGGTGCGATGACGATGCCGGACGAATGATGCACGGCGGGTGTCTTGCCTGGCAGGCAGGAGAAATCCGGCAGTTCTGACAGCGCTACATTCATGCGGAAGGTGCCAGACCCGCAGCGCCATTGCTGCATGCGGGCCAGAAAATCCGTGTCGAGTTCCCCGGCTTCGATGAGCTTGAGATACAGCAGCTTCGGGTTGACGTTCGAGACCACCCGTTCCGCCGCGATTTCGTCGCCGTTGGCCAATACCACACCGCAGGCACGGCCGTTGCGCACCAGCACGCGACTTACTTCCACGTCCGTGCTGATCTCCACGCCGCGTGCCTGCGCTTCCTTCGCCATGGCTTGTGTGATCGCACCCATACCGCCGATAGCATGACCCCAGGTGCCTTTCTTGCCATTCACTTCACCGAACACATGGTGCAGCAGTACATAGGCGGATTCCGGCGTCCATGGACTGGCGAAATTACCAACGATGGAATCGAAACCGAATGCGGCTTTGACCGGTTCCGATTCGAACCAGGCATCCAGCACATCTGCAGCGCTCTTGGTGAATAACCCAAGCACGTCACGTTGCACCGCAAGCGAGAGATTTGCGAACCGTCGACTCTGCCGGAAGATTTTGAGTAATTCAGATATCCCGCCGCCGACATTGGGCGGCGTCTCCAGCACCAGCTCACGCAGCACGTCGGCGACCTGCTCCAGCATCGCGTAATAACGCGGCAGGTTTTCGGCGTCACGGGTCGAGAAGCGGGCAAACTCTTTCTGCGTGGCCTCAAGTCCGCCTCCCACTTTCAGACAATCGTGTTCCGACAGCGGCAGGAAATTGGCCAGCGGCCTTTCCACGATCCGCAAGCCGTGCTCCTTGAGGTGCAGATCGCGAATCACTTTCGGGTTCAGCAGACTGACCGTATAGCTCGCAGTAGAGTTTCGGAACCCCGGATGGAATTCCTCGGTGACGGCGGCGCCGCCCACGATGGAACGCCGTTCCAGGACGCGCACCTTGAGTCCGGCGCTGGCCAGATAACAGGCGCAGACCAGACCGTTATGGCCGCCGCCGATGATGACTGCGTCGTATCGCACGATGTCTCCAATTCTGCAGGAAAGGCGCCGACTCTAACCGGTTGGCTTAATGGAATCCAGCGCCATCACCAGCTGCCGGTGTTCGGCATCGATGACCATGGCTCTTTAGCCGGCAGAGCTTCGCCCTTCTGCAGCAACTCGATCGATATGTTGTCCGGCGTGCGAATGAATGCCATGTGACCGTCGCGTGGTGGCCGGTTAATGGTAATACCCTGCCGCATCAGTTTTTCGCACAGCGCATAGATATCATCCACCCGATACGCGAGATGACCGAAATTGCGCCCACCTGCGTATTCTTGTTCATCCCAGTTATACGTCAGCTCCACCATCGGTGCCTTGTGCTGCCGCGCCCGCTCTGCATCATCCGGCGCGGCGAGAAATACCAGCGTAAAGCGCCCCTGCTCGTTGTCCCTATGGCTGATTTCAACCAATCCCAGCTTGTCGCAGAAAAAATCCAGCGTCTCATCCAGATTCGAGACCCGGATCATGGTGTGCAGGTATTCCATACTCAACCCTCGAGTGCAAATGGGTAGGTGATTTGTGTGCCTTCTACGTACGCAAAAGGGGTCAGCTGATGCAGTTGCCATTTATCAGACGCCATGATGTGCCGCACTTCTACGGTACGCACAGTCAGCGCATCGGCAATCAAAGAACGGTGACAGCGCCACGGCACCGCTTCGGCACACATCATCGCCGTCGTTTGCGCTGCCGCCAACGTCATCAGCCGATCCAGTGCGGCGACAAATTCCGACGTCTGGAGATAATCCGCGTAGCCGCGAAAACTGGCGTTCCGCCAACCGGTGTTGATTGAATCCTGATGCGGCTTGCGCAAACCGCCCAGGTCTTTCAGGTGCAGCCACGCAATCGAATGTTGCTGCAAACTGGCCTGCAAGGCCTCTGCGTTGAACTGTGGATTATGCCGCGAGCGGGGAATGCTCCGCACGTCGACCAGCAATTTTATCGCATGCGACTGCAGCAAGGCGATGAATTCCGCTAATGGACGATTTGAATGACCTACGGTGTACAAGATCATGGACACGAAATCGCAAACCTGCCTTCGAACGCGGAATCAGTCCGCAGCCGTACCGGCCAGATATTTGTCTTTCAGCCGCACATAGTGTCCAGCAGAATAACGTAGCATCTCACGCTCCTCGTCGCGCAATTCGCGTATCTGTCGCAGCGGATTGCCACGATACAGATAACCGGAGATCAGTCGCTTGCCGGGACTCACCAGACTGCCTGCACCGAGCAATACCTCATTCTCGATCACAACCCCGTCCATCACGATACTGCCCATGCCGATCAGGCAACGATCGCCGATTTCGCAAGCATGCAACAGGCATTTATGACCGACCGTGACATCCTCGCCGATAACCAGCGGGAAACCGCCTGGCGAATAGGGTCCGTCGTGGGTGACATGCAGCATGGTCAGATCCTGGATATTGCTGCGCGCACCGATACTGATCCGGTTGACATCCCCACGTGCCACCACATAAGGCCATAACGAGGCGTCGTCGGCGATCCGGACCTGCCCGATCACTACTGTCGTGTCGTGCAGATAAACCCGCTGGCCGATGATCGGCCGCTCGGTTTCGAATGGATGAATCGGCACCTGTGACCTCCAGCTGGCCTATCGTGGCGCCGCACCTGGCTTCGGTTCGGTGCCACCCTGCTATATACTCCCCCGCAAAGCATAACCGAGTTGGGGACTGTCATGAGCATCGGTGGATTCGTATTTCTGGGAGTAATCGTCGTCGCCGTGATCTATCTGATCATGCTTTACAACGGGCTGGTGGCGCTGAAGAACAATGTCGCCAAAGCCTGGGCCAACATCGACGTGCTGCTCAAGCAGCGCCATGACGAGTTGCCCAAACTGGTAGAAACCTGCAAACAGTATATGGGTTACGAGCAGCAGACGCTCGAAAAAGTCATGCAGGCACGCGCCAATGTGCAGCAGGCGCGGGAAAGTGGCAATGTCGGGGCGGTCGGACCGGCCGAAGCGCAGTTGCGTGGTGCCATCGGCAACCTGTATGCCACGGCGGAAGCCTATCCACAACTTAAAGCCAACGAATCGTTTCAGGAACTGCAGGGCCGTATCACCGGACTCGAGAAC
>JBOIBL010000262.1:0-26181 GCA_050739495.1 Gammaproteobacteria bacterium
TGGTATGCAACCGCTTACTCCGGACAGTTTCGATGAACCGACCGGACCCGGTAAGTCACCCTTCAGGCGCAGCGCCTGAGTGTTGCTTTCAATACTGATGCAGGTACCTTGATGGGTCGCTGGCGTCCTCCTTCCCCCCACGCCTCGCCGTACATAACCGCGGACGGTTACCGGCGCCTGGAAGGCGAACTGCAGGAACTGTGGAAACGGCGTGCGGTCGTCACCAGCGCCCTGTCGGCGGCCGCTGCAGAAGGCGATCGTTCGGAGAATGCGGAATATATCTACCGCAAGAAAGAACTGCGCGAGATCGACCGACGCATCCGTTATCTCCAGAAACGCCTGCCCGAGCTGCATGTCGTGACCGAGTCACCGACAGAACGCGCGCGGGTGTTTTTCGGCGCCTGGGTGACCCTGGAAGACAGTCAGGGCAAGGAAATCGAATACCGCATCGTCGGACCCGATGAACTCGATCGGGACGTCGGCTATGTGAGCATGGACTCTCCGCTGGCCTGCGCCCTGCTCAAGAAAGCGGTGGACGATGAGGTGATCGTCAAGACGCCCGCCGGTGAAACCCATTACTACATCGTGGACGTCCGCTACGGCCCTGCTTCCGTCTGAATCGCCCGCCGTCATAAACCGCCTTGAATTCGCGTCACGCTGCCTCAACATGTATGGCATAGCGAACCTGGAGCAAGACATGTCTGAGCCGTTACATATCGCCTGCCCGGCTTGCGGTGCAAAAAACCGTGTCCCTGATACGCGCCTGGATCAGCAGCCGAAATGTGGCCGCTGCGGGAAACCGCTGTTTTCCGCGCACCCGGTCGAACTGACCGATGCCAATTTCGAATCCGTAATCAAGGGAACCGATCTGCCGGTGATCGTGGATTGCTGGGCCACCTGGTGTGGACCCTGCCGGATGTTCGCGCCGGTGTTCGAGGAAGCGGCCCGCAGCCTGGAACCGGGATTCCGGCTGGCAAAACTGGACACCGATGCGAATCCACGCACTTCCGCGGCACTCGGCATCCGCAGCATCCCCACTTTGATCGCGTTCAAAAACGGCAAGGAACACACCAGAACTTCCGGCGCCATGCCGCTCAATCAATTCCTGCAGTGGGCACGTCAACAGGCCTGAGGTTTCAGCAGGATATACGGATCAAGAGTTCCTAATCGTCTTTTTTGAATAAATCTTCCAGCGCCGAGCGCGCCGGATCGGAATCCTTTTCTGTTCCGCCGAACAAAGCATTCAGTTGACTGCGTGCAGTCTCGTTACCGTTCCGATCAACCGGTTTGAATGCGTCTTGCGCAGGCTGGAAATAGTCGCAGAAGTTGGCCCGCTCTTTCTCCTGTACGTGTTCAGCCCGCTCTTCACGACATCCCTGCCGCAGCCGGGAATCGTGAAACACGCACATCCGGCACACGTAAAGCTCCGCGTGGCAGGTCAGGCATTCGGATAGCCGTGATAACGGCATCGGTACATCTTTCAGTGTGGCACCGCATTTCCAGCAGATCAGTGTTTCTGGCATGAAAACATCCCGGGGACTGGATTTGGTTCATGATGCCAAAGCCGTGACATCCTGCACCTGTACCTTGCAGTTTGGCACCACGGATCCCGGGCGTATCCGATACACATGTCCAGCCAGGAAATCACTTGTGTAATAGACATGTTGTTTCGGCAGCTGCAGGTTAGCTATCAGCATACTGCACAGTAGTTCTATTTCGGCATGTCCGGCCGGCAGCGTCACCCGGTTCGGGCAGCGTGAAGGAGTACAAACCTGATGCCCATTCACATGCGTGATATCGATGCGGTATCCCTGTCCGGGCGGAGCCGATATCTTCCATGCGGCTGCGCTCGCGACATATACCGCGGCAAGTTGTCGGGCAGAGAGCTGTGTGGGAGTCAATTCGGGAACCGAGGCACATGCCGTACACACTATGGTGGCGAGTATCGGCATTGAGTGACGCAGCTGGAATTTCATGTTCAGTCAGGCAGTGCATGCGGATACAACATTGCGGTTACTCAGGCCCAGGCGGCATTGGTGTCCGTCGGTGCATGATAGTAATCACTCTCTTCGGAAAACTGCTGGATGAGTTTTTTCAACGCCGCCTGCCGCAGTTCGGCGGTCGAGACCGGCGCGCAGTCTTCGCACATCGGATCATCGCAAGGCTGACGCGAATACAACCAGTAGTGCACCGCACCGGCCAACAGACCATCGGCAATATCCCAGATATCGGCATCCGGATTCTCATCCGCGATCTGGTTTGCCAGTTCCACCAGCTGGCGAGCGGCACTGTCAAAACTCATTTCATCAGGCGTCATGGCGATATCCTCCGGAAACTCTGTAATATCCGTCCACACCGGACTTGTCGAAGCAGCAACGGGACCTGCAAGATACGGGATCAATCAGGGTACGTTTTAGCAAGCCCGGGGCGAACGATAAAACGGCAGAGCTTCGTTGTTCCGTATTGGGAACAGTCTAACAGACCCCTGTCTCGGACAGCTCCCAGCTGCTGCCGGCAGCCTGTCTCAGCTCCCTTTCATCACGGCGCCGACCCTCCCGGTGCCGATACCGCAGCTTCGCGATCTTGAATCAACTCCACGCCTTCCGTCATCCAACTGCGGGATGCAGCCCGCTGTTCCGACCTGTTACCATACCGCCTCAGGCCTGAATTCAAAGAGACCGCACCATGGCAGATCAAGGCAGCGAAACAAAATTCGAACTCGACCTCAAGAATCTTTACCGTGAAGACGTCTTCACGGACCAGAAGGTCGGCACCTTGCGGCAGATGACACCGGTGAAACAGGATGGCTCCGCCGACAGTAGCCGAACGGTGTTGTTCGTCGGCGAAACCAGCTTGCTGACACCGGCCGGTACCTTGCCGGTCAATTTCAGGATCGAGGCTGGATCACTGAGCGAGGCATTGGGGAAATTTACCGATGCTGCCAATCAGGCGATCCAGGAAACCATGGAACAGTTACGCGAATTGCGGCGTCAGGCAGCTTCTTCCATCGTGGTGCCGGATATGGGGAAAGGCGGCGGCCTGGGTGGACTCGGTGGCGCCGGCGGGGGCAAGCTCAAGCTTCCTTGAGATTCCGGTGACACTCTGATGCGGAGTGATGGCTGACGGGGAGGATTGCAATGCTGGTCAACTGCGTTGTCTATCAGGAAGGCAAGAAACTCAAGGACATCTCCAAACAGGACATCAGCGCCTGGGTCAGCCATCCGGATTGTTTCGTCTGGGTGGCATTGCGCGATCCCGAGCCACAGGAACTGAACGAGATGCAGGCGGAATTCAGCCTGCCCGAGTTGGCGGTGGAAGATGCGCGACAGGGCCACCAGCGATCCAAGATCGAAGAATATGGCGATTCACTGTTTGCGGTCCTGCATGTGGTGGAACCGGGCGAAGACGAGCTCCGGGTGGGTGAGCTGGATATCTTCGTAGGCCAGAACTTCGTGCTTTCGGTACGCAACCATTACGAGAAAGGTTTCACTGAAGTCCGCGCGCGCTGTGAGCGCGAGCCGCAACTGCTCAAGTACGGATCCGGTTATGTGTTTTATGCATTGATGGATGCAGTGGTGGACCGCTATTTCCCGATCCTCGATGCCCTGGAAAACGAACTGGAGTCCATCGAGGAACGCATCTTCTCCGGCACTTCTGCGCGCGCCAATATCGAGGCGCTATATGCGTTGAAGCAGAAACTGATGATACTGAAACATGCTACCGCTCCGCTGCTGGAAGCGGTCAGTAAACTGTATGGCGGCAGGGTACCGATGGTCTGCGCCGGGATGAGTGACTACTTCCGCGACATCTACGACCATCTGATACGCCTCAACCAGACCATCGATTCTACCCGCGACATGGTTGTAACTGCGCTGTCGGTCAATCTCTCCATGATCGCCTTGCAGGAAAACGAGACCACCAAGAAACTCGCTTCCTACGCAGCCCTGCTCGCTATCCCCACTCTGATCGTCGGCATCTATGGCATGAATTTTACAGACATGCCCGAACTCAAATGGCGTTTCGGTTATCCACTTATACTGGGCGCAATGGCTGTCATCGACGTCTGGCTGTTTCGGCGCTTCCGCCGCATTGGCTGGCTCTGACAATCTCTCTGCTCAGCGCGGCTTGAGTCCTTTCTTCACCAGCATCCGGCTGGTCGTCTCCAGCCACCAGGTAGTCATCTGTCGGCGTAATGGTTCCGGTGCCATCGCGAACGCGGTCTGACTCGCCTGGTTGGTGATATCCGGGCGCGCACCGGAACGGATCAGGAATTCGATCACCCCGCTATGCGCCTGCGCCGCTGCCAGATGCAGCGGAGTGTTACCAAGCTTGTCCTGCGCTTCCAGTCGCGCGCGATAGGTCATGCACAATTTCACCATCGTCAACATACCGCGTTCCGCTGCTTCATGTAACGATGTGCGATCGCGATGATTGGCATGATTCACGTTGGCACCCAGTTCGGCCAGGGTCCGCGCAAGGGGTTCCTTGCCGGTACGCACCGCGATCAGAAACGGCGTATCGCCGTCGTGATTCACGGCATCTACCGGCACCCCGCTCGAGATCATGGCACGGGTGCCGGCAACGCTCGGGCTGTGTGATTTCACATAGGCATGCAATACCCGGTTGCGTTTGGCCGTGGTCCGGGTAGACATGCTGGCAGCCAACGCCCGCACGATGGTCCTGTCATGCGGATGCTTGGCATCCTGTTTGCCGGAAAACACACCTTTCAGCCAGCCCCACATAGGATCACCCCAAGTTTTATTTTCGCCATCATACCAGCGTGATGTGAAACATTTCCCATCACCGCAGGGTCTTAGTCAGAACCATCGCCTGTGGGAGAGTTGCTATGTCCAACCAACTCGATTCTTCGGGGAATATCGCCTCCAAGGCCTTGACTCGGGGCATCATGTTGGGCGCTCTGCTCGCCACCGCCGCCTGGGGGCAGCCCCCTCAATCCGCTCCGGATCCGCTACAGGCTGCACAGACCATGATGGCAGCAGGGAACTACGCGGCTGCCGTGAGCGCCCTCAAGCCAGCGCTTGCCGATGGGTCCGCACCGCCCGCCGCCTGGATGCTGCTGGGTCAGGCCCAGGCAGCACTGGGCCTGACCGATGCCGCCGCGGACACTTACAGGCACGCCGCCAGCATCCCGCAACTGAACCCCCGCGCGACGCGCGCCCTCTTCCTGTTGTACGCCGACGCCAAACGCGATGACGATGCATGGACCTGGTATCAGCAGGCCCGTGCGACCGGGCGCATCGATTTCAGCGGCCTGGCGACCAGCAGCGAGATCCAGAATCTGAAACAGGACGCCCGCTTCAACGCCCTGTTCCCGGCACCGGGTGCATTCGAGCCGCCGTTCGCCGAGCACGTGCGGATCATCCATGAATGGCGTGGCGAGCGAGCCGGCGACGAATTCGGCTGGGAAGCCCGCGATATCGGCGACGTGGACGGCGATCATGTCGACGATGTCGTCATCTCCGCTCCCGCTCATCCCCCATATGGCGATGGCGGTGGACATGTATATGTTTACTCAGGCAAGAGCGGCAAGTTGCTATGGCAAGTGGATGCGAAACCGTATGCGTTGTTGGGTACTTCAATCGAGGCGGCGGGTGATGTGAATCGCGATGGTGTACCGGATGTGGTCACCGGCGCACCGCTGCTCAATACGGCATATGTCTATGCAGGACGCGACGGTCATCAACTCAGCAAAATTACCGGCGAAAAAGATTCACTGGGCTTCGGAAGCCAAGTTGCCGGGGTCGGCGATATCAACGCAGATGGCTATGCGGACCTTCTCGTCGGCGCACCCGGCTCGCCCAATCCCGCCAAACCATCGCCGGCGGATTACACCGGCAAGGCTTACGTGATTTCCGGCAAAGATGGCAGCGTCCTGTTGCAACTTAAAGGGGAACACGGCGGCGATGCCTTCGGCAGTGCCGTGGCGGGCTACGGCGGCCGATTCCTGGTCGTGGGCGCACCGGGTGCGGGACCCCGCCATACCGGACGTGTCTACGTATACGATCGTCTGAGTCACAAACCGCGTTTCATCATCGATTCCGATGCCACCGGTTCCGCGCTCGGCGGGATGTTCGTCTCGGTGATCGGAGACGTGGATCACGACGGCACGCCCGACATCTACGCATCGGACTGGTCCAATACCGCACATGGACCGGCGACCGGACGCGTGTATGTCTATTCGGGTGCCACCGGCAAACCGCTGTTGACGCTCACCGGCACGCATGCCGGTGAAGGTTTCGGCACCTGCGCGGCAGTCACCGGTGACGTGGACGGCGACGGTCATGCCGATCTGGTGATCGGTTCCTGGCAGGACCACAGCGCGGCGTGGTCGGGCGGACGCGTCGCGGTGTACTCCGGCAAGGATGGACATCTGTTACGCGGCTACACCGGGCAGGTCGCGGGCGAGACTCTGGGATTCGATGCCGTCGGCATCGGCGATGTGGACGGTGACGGACACACCGATTACCTGCTCACCTCTGCATACAGCCTGGTGAATGGTGTACGTTCCGGGCGGGTGTATATCGTAGCAGGCGGGTGACCCTCACCTGACAGTCATCGGCATGCGTACCGGAGCGGCGGATGCCGTTCCGGTACGCATGCATCAGCCAAGGTGCTGCTTCATCCAATCGACCCAGCGCCGGTAGACATCGGTGGTGCGCACGATGTCGTGCGGGAAATGCGTATCCGCCGGATAGGCATAAAACTGCACCTCGACATCGTTATCACGCAACGCGTGATACCACTCGTAGCTGTTCACCAACGGCACATTTGGATCGCCGACATCGCCCATTATCAACGTAGCTGCGGTGACATTACG
This sequence comes from Gammaproteobacteria bacterium, assembly GCA_050739495.1. GTDB lineage: Bacteria > Pseudomonadota > Gammaproteobacteria > Natronospirales > REEB76 > DASSKW01. The sequence goes on from JBOIBL010000262.1 coordinate 6,839, forward strand.
TGCATAGCTGATCGGCGATTGTTCGCGCCATATCTTCCAGTATTTCTCGCTCCACGGTGAACCACCGAAGAAATACAGATCACCCTTCTGATAGTAGGCGACGGTGTAGTCCATCACCCAGTCGGTGAGTGCGGCACCGGATACTGCGGCTTTCCAGACTTTGGAATGACCGGTCAGCCAAGTGGTCATATAGCCACCATAGGACCAGCCGGATACGCCAATGCGCGAGGTATCCACATCGACGGTTTTCTCGACCGCAGCCAGACCGGCCATCACATCCCGGCCCGGGCCTGCACCGGTGTCGCGGAAGATGGCATGCTGGTATTTGTCGCCGAAATTGATGCTGCCCCGGTAATTGGGCTGGAACACCAGAAACCCGGCCGCTGCCAGCAACTGCGGCAACGGCGAAAAACGCACGGTGGAGGCGCTTTCCGGACCGCCATGGATCACCAGCACCAGAGGATATTTGTGGCCTGGCTGATAATCAGCCGGATAGGTCAACACACCGTCTTCATGGAAACCATCCAGCTCCCAAGTCACAGATTCGGTGCGTCCGAGCTTCAACTTGTCGACGAACCCGTTCAGATCAGTCAGGCGTCGCGGTTTCGCAGTGACCGAGTCCATCACATACAGTTCCTCCGGATGTGTGTCAGTACTGCCGGTAAATGCGATGACACCATTCCGGGATACACTCACTTCGGAACCGACTTCCACTGCGCCGGTATCCAGCTTGCGCGCTGCACCTTGCAAGGGTTGGTTCCAGACTACCGAGTGCGTGCCGTCTTCCCCAGTCAATAACAATCCGTCGCCTCCCGGTAACCAGTCAAACGTATCCAGATTACGGGCCAATGCTGCAGTTGCATCGCGGGTTTTGCCGTTCACATCCACATATACCGCATTGCCGTTGTTCTGATCGCCAGCACGCGGGCGCATGAATGCAGCATTCATGCTGTCAGGTGCATACGCGAAGTCAGCGGAAGTCTGCGCCGCCACCAATGTCTGTACTGCTCCGCCATCCACGCCCACTTCGGCGATCACCGAGTGAAACGATGGCCCCCAGTACGGACCCGGAAATCTGGTAAAGACAATATGCTTGCCGTCATGACTCCAGACCAGCGGTGTGGCGCCTTCCTGATCGGTCTGCAAGCTGAAATCGCCCTGGGTCAGGCGTTTGGCAACGCCACCTGTACTCGCCACCACCCACAGGTGCCAGGGCGCAACGGCGGCGCGTAACTGGAAATTGCCGTCCGTCACCTGGAACACATCGTCATGCGCCTTGACAGCTTTTTCATTGATCGGTGAATCCTGGGCGACGAATGCAAGCTGCTTGCCGTCCGGACTCCAGGTGAATTCATCGACGCCCTGCTTGTTGTCGGTGACCCGCATGGCATCCCCGCCGTCCATGGGCATGACGAATATCTGCGTCTGTTTGCTATCCGCATCTTTCGCCAGAAACGCAAACCGGGTGCTGTCCGGCGACCAGCGTGGCGATCCCAGTCCCTCACGGTTATACGTCAGGACACGCATCGCACCGCTGGCGACATCCACCAACTCGATCTCGGATTTGCTCTTGTCGGTTTTCCAATCCGGATGCGACACGATCACGGCAATACGTTTGCCATCCGGGGCAAGCTGCGGACTGCCGACGCTGACCAGTTGCTGCAAATCATCGAGCTGGAAAGTTGCGCCACTCTTTGTATCAGCCGCATACAGCGGACCGGTCAGCAGGCAGAACAGGATGCTGGCAAGCAGGATGCGTGATTTCATCGGACTGGATCCTCGCAGACGGGGACCACACTATATCAGCAAGCCGGATCGGCCAATAAACTGCCCGCCGATGAAATATTCAGCGGACTCAGCCTGTCCCATGTAGTATCTGTGCTTGGTACAACAACCGGGAGTATCCCATGCCCGCGAGTCTGAAAAGCTGCCGTATCTTTCTGCTGGCGAGCGGCTTCGCCTTCGCACTGCTGGCTGATGTTCCGGCTGCGCTCGGGCAAGAGGTTTCCCAGGACGTGCTTCAGGTACGGTGGCCCCAACTTGCAACCGCGGACTGGATCGCACAAGGCGCTGCTAAACCACAACATATCCTGTATGAATTCATCGATCCGAATTGTCCTTACTGCCATGACCTGTGGCTGGAAACACAATCGGAATACAAGCATGGCTTGCAGGTACGCTACATTCTGGTCGGAATCATCTCCGATACCAGCCCGACCAAAGCCGCTGCGATTCTCGAAGCTGGTAACCCACTGAAGGCATTGCAACAGAATGAAATCGATTGGGGCGCGAGTCCCGGCGGCACTCCGGGCGGTGGGATCGAACCGCTCACGCAGCTCGATTTCTCGATGCGGCTGAGATTGATGATGAATTACAAGCGGGCTCGCGAGTTCGGCATCATCGGAACACCCGGCCTGATCTGGAAGGATCGGCAAGGTCAAGTCCGTGTGTTGCAGAACGCGCCGAAGCCCGAGCAACTCTCGCAGATAGTCGAATCGGCATCCAACAAATGATCTATGCCCGGCCGGGAGCTCAATCCGACGACATCGCCGCCACGATCGCGAGGTCACTGGCCTTGACCGAAGCGACATCGAAGTTGCGGGCAGCCGCGGCCATGCGTGTCAGCGCCGCTGCGATCTCCATCGGCGGTTTGGTACTACCCTTCTTTATGCGGTGGAAGCGTACGGGATTGATGCGCGCCACCACATAGTTACGCAGGTATGGCGATTTGAAGCCACGCGCCTGCAGTTTCAACACGATCTTCTTCACCTGCGTATCGATCTGGCGCAACCGCGCGGCATAGGCCTCGCGCTGGCGCAGACTTGCCGGCAGAGTACGTTCACCGAAACGATCGACTTTCTTCAGGAACGAGCTGTAGGCACCGCCGGCGAAGCGCTTGTCTTCAGCGTACAGAATACCGAGTGTGAGGAACTCCGGCGCCTCGAATTCCGCGCTGTAATCAGTTTCCTTCGCCCGCGATTTGCGTTTGGCTAGATTGCGCGCCATGCGGATCACTTCCAGCGCGCGGTCTTTCAGGTTGTGTGCTTTCTCGGTATTGAGCGCAAGAATCCTGAATGCGAGTTGCTCGTCGGGAGATACCAGTGCGCTGATCAGTTTCAATCCCAGCACCTTGGCCGCCGCCAGGCGGTGACGTCCATTGGGTGTCCAGAATGTGCCGTCTTCGCCGCGTACCACGATGATCGGATCCAGAAACGAACCACTTTCCTCGATCTTCTGCGCCAGACGCTTGGTATGAGTCGGCGACAGGTCACGCTGGAACGGTGTGGGTTGAACCGCAGCAATCGGCAGGGTCGCGAGCAGCACCGGCCGTCCCGACAAGGGTTCGCGATATCCGCCGATCGCGATGCCACCGGAAGCCTGAATCTGTTTGCTGAGGTCGACCAATGCCGGTGCATCGAGCGCAAGCAACACCTGCTCCGGGTCAAGTCCACGGCGGGTCTTGCTTACCGCCAATCGTTTGCGTCCGGCACCGGATCGGGCGGGCTTTTTCTTGCGGGTTGCCGGCATCGTATGCTCCTCCCGGAATACTTGTGCGCAACAGCACAGGATCAGTCTTCTGCACTATAGCTCTTGATGATATAACTGCCGGATTTTTCATCGCGCTGCAGGGCGAGCAAACCCTTGGACTCCGCCTCTTCCAGCAACTGGCCGAAACTGCGGAACCCATGGTAAGCCTCATTGAACCCGGGTTTGCGGCGTTTGAGTGCCTGCTTGACCATCGAGCCCCAGACCTTGTCTTCCTCACCACGCTCCTTGAACAGATCCTCGACCGTTTCCAGCACCAGATCCAGCGCCTCCTGACGCTTGTCATTATCCTTTGGTGGTGTTTTCTTCTCGGGTGCCTTGGTCGTGCTGGACGTTGCGGGTTTGCGCCGACGTTTGCGCGGTTTGTCGGCTTCACGCACCAGATCGTCGTAATAGATGAATTCATCGCAATTCGATATCAGCAGATCGGAAGTCGAACTCTTCACGCCCACGCCGATCACCAGCTTGTTGTTCTCGCGCAGCTTGCTCACCAGCGGGGAAAAATCGGAATCGCCGCTCACGATCACGAAACTGTCCACGTGTGATTTTGTGTAACAGAGATCGAGCGCATCGACCACCATGCGGATGTCGGCGGAATTCTTGCCGGATTGCCGGACATGCGGGATCTCGATCAGTTCGAAGGAGGCTTCGTGCATGCCGGATTTGAATTCCTTGTAACGTTCCCAGTCGCAGTAGGCCTTCTTGACCACGATGTTGCCTTTCAGCAGCAGCTTCTCCAGTACCTTCCGGATATCGAACGCCGCGTACTTGGCGTCGCGCACGCCAAGTGCGACGTTCTCGAAGTCACAGAACACGGCCATATTATGCGTGGCTGATTTATCTGCCATTAGAGATCACCTGGAATCGTAACCGGGGCCACTGGGGTGACCAGTTTAAACCGTTATCAGCCCGAACCGGCAACCATGCATGTTCCCCGGAGCGCTCCTTCACAACGCCCATTGCAGATCGAGCAACAAGCGCCGGGTAGCGTAGCTGTAACTATCCCAGTCCGGTTGCTCGCGGAAGAATGCGGCACGCAACCGTACCTGGTCGGATATCCCGTAAGCCCACCACACCATGGTGCCGCGCATGCCGGCATGGAACCACCAGTCGTCGTCGTTAAATGCACCGAGCACCGATTCGCGCTGGATACGCTCCACCGCGATGCCGATTTCCTGACCATGCGCGCGGAAGCTGTTGCCGACAGCGAACTCGAAACGGGCAGCCTTGTCCTTGGCGCTGGCCTTCACGTTGCGATCCAGATCGAGCAAAAACCGCATCGGCAGACTGGTATTGACGTGCACGATGAACTGCGCGTCAATCAATTCAAACTGATCGGCAAAATGTCCATTGACGATCCTGTTGTCACGGTTCAGCCCCGCCGCAGCCAATGCATCCAGATTGCTGAACCGCATGCCGGTGAGGATGAACTCCGGGGCCAGCAACGAAGCCTGATGCAGACTCAGGTCCAGTTGCAGCGCCACGATGCGCGACTGATCGCCGAACAGCTGCTCACCGCGGAAGCCTCCACCCGTGACACGGAATGTGTTCTGGTCGCCGAACGGGACGCTGTGCGCATACGAGATGCCCGCGGGGCGCAGGTCCGGATCCCACAACATGCGCGACAGCACCAACGGAAATGCACTCTTGCCGAGCAATAGCCGGTCATCCTGGGTCGGTGCATAGGCGAGCGACAATGAATCCAGCGCCAGATCCCGGCTGCGCTCGTTGTCGTTGTACCAGATCACATGCTCGTTGCCGACGGTACTTTCGTCTATACGCAGTGCCCCACCCAGGGTCCATTGATCGTTGATCTGCCACGTGGGTCCGTAGCGCAACCGCGTCCACAAACGCGTCACATGATCGCCGCCCGGCTCGCTTCTCACCACATCGCCGCGGACCAGCCAGTCTCCCGACCATGCGACCGGACTCACCGTCGGTTCGACACTGAGATCCAGGTCATCGGCGCGCACCGCACCGGCTCCCAGCAGCGATACCAGAAGAATGACCCATGGCAACCGGACACTAGACACGGATACCCTCCAGCATCGCCAGCAAAGCCTCGGCACTGCGCGGTCGCAAATCGAGATCAGCCTTCATACAGACCACGATCACCGCTTCCATCTCTTTAGGCAGATTCGGCACATGCTCAGTGGGCCGCACGTATTCCTCCTTGATCTTGAGGCTGGCCTGGCGGCTCACGTCCCGGTCCACGAACGGCAGTTTGCCGGTGAACATCTGATACATCATCACCCCGCACGCATAGATGTCGGCGCGTTCGTCCACTGGCTGGCCCAGCAGCTGTTCGGGCGACGCATATCGCGGCGTACCGACCATGATCTTTTCGCGCTGCTGTCCATCGCCGCGCTTGATCGGACTGGCAATGCCGAAGTCCATCAGTTTCGCGTTGCCGCTCGGTTCCAGCATCACGTTCTCTGGCTTGATGTCGCGATGCAATACCGATTGCTCATGCGCCACCTGCAGCGCGGTACAGACCTGGCGCATGATCCGCAGGCCCGCTGCCACCGGCAGGCGCTCACGGTTCTGCAGCAGATAGCGCAAGGTCATGCCGCGCACATATTCCATGGAAATGAATGGCACGTTATCAATCTCGCCGAAATCGTAGGTACGCAACACATTGCGGTGCGTGATCTTGCGTGCCAGCCGGATTTCGCTTTTCATCGCATCGAGCAGCAGCTTGTCGCCGGCCATCTCGGCCTTGACGGTCTTGAGAGCGATGAATTCGCCCAGTTGCCGGTCACGCGCCTTGTACACCACCGCCATCCCGCCGGCTCCGAGTTCGCTCAATATTTCATAGCGGCCGCCCAGGATCATGCCCGGCAAGAGATGCACGCGCGCAGTTTCGATGTCGGCCAACGGCGCCGTCGCCACCATGGTCGCGTCCTCGCCTCCATGTGCCGCATCAATCTGTTCCGCGTGTTCGACCGCGAACACGTTACGGCCACTCGCCGCACCCGGCAGTTGCTCGATCTTGACCCCCGGCCGGGTCGCCAGCAGCCGTTCGGCCTGGGCCGTAACCAGAATCACGCCCGGTGTCGCTTCCGGTAGCAGCTTCTCGAGCTGCCGTACCGGTTCACCCACCAGACAGCCGGCCGCACCCAGGGTCCATTCCGCGGCCCCGGTCACGACGTTGCCGACGCTCAGGGCCAGACACAGGGCCAGTCCCTGATTACCCGCTACCGTGCGCACATGGGTCGCAGCCCCAAGTGCGCGTACCAGCGAAGTCGCCGCATCCAGTGCATCGAACACCAGATATACGCGGCCACCCGCGACTGCCGCGATGTGTCCGCCCTGGGCTCGCGCCGGTGCCTCGACGTTACGCAAAAACTGATTGTAGAGATCGATCGCCTTGTCTGAAGCAGCCGGCTGCATGCCACCACTGTCACGGAGTTCAATACCCAGTACCGCAGTGGTCGCCGACTGGTTGGGGCGCATGAGTTCGGTGGGTGACGTGGCCTGATCGGCAGACGGGTCCGGCAGGTATTTCGCCAGGTCCGCCATGTAGTTCTCGATCTCGCTTTTCTCACGCAGGTCGCTCAATAATGAATCGAACGCCTGGGTGAGTTGTGCGATCTCGCCATCGCCGTGCGGCTCGAAGCGGCGTTTGAATTCACCACGCGCTGCAGCCTGAGCTGCAACTGCGAGTTCCCGCAAGGGTCGCGCCAGCCGCGGCGAAAGCCATAACGACAACGCGATTGCGACCAGTGCCGCGACCACCGCAGCGATCAACTGTTCGGTGAGGATCGCACGAAAATCGCCCATCGCATTGTCATAGGACGTTAGCGCGAGCGCGAGCCCCACATGATTGACGCCACCCAGGGTATCGGCATAGGCGAGCCAGTTCTCACCATTCAGATCAAGCGGGAAAGTCTTGCCGACCGGGACATCCTTTATATTGGCAAGCGCCTGCTTGAGCGCGTCGAGTTGCTGCCCATCCAGGGTGGTCGCGACCGGAATCGCCCTGCCACCGCTGGTATCCAGCACCGCGACTTCCGCGCCGCTCACCTGCTTCACTTGTTGCAGCAAACCCTGATCGACACGCAACGCCAGCAGCAGGTAACCCAGGAATTCATCGTGGTTGGCGAGTGGCGCCACAGCGATCTGATAAGCACGGCCGTCCCGGATCCAGTAGCCGGTGGTGGCGGATTGCGATTGCAGCGCGGCAGTGACCGCCGGTACCCCGCTCAGATCCTGTTGCGCGGACTGCACTCCGCCGGTGCCCGCCAACAGATGCCCATTGCCGTCGAGCACGATACCGAAATCGAAACCGAGCTCGCTTTCGCGTTCGGTCAGCAGATCCAAGATCGAGCGCGTATCCACCTCACCGGTACCGGTGAGATTGTTACCGGTCGCATTGGCAACGTAACTGATGAAGTATGGATCGGTTGCCAGCAGGCGCGACATCAGCCGCAGTTGCTGGAAGCGCAGAGTCTGGAAACTCTGCTGTACTGCACGGCTGTGCGTAAGTGCATCGTTGACTGCATGGCTCGCGATGCGATGACCGCGTGTATAAGTGATGGCCGCAGCCGCGGTCAGTGCTACCACGACCAGCAAGGTCGAGGCCAGCAGGATACGGGTAGTGAAGCTCATGCTGCGCGACATGGTTCAGTATCTCGAATCCGGATTGCTCTTGTACGGTTTGCCAAACTTGTTGAAGTGCGCCGGTATCCCGGTCCTGACAACGTGCAGCTTGATATCAAGCGATGCCGCATCCAGGGATGCCACATGCTCGCGCCACACCGGGGTACGTGGATGCCAGACCACCAGTTCCCCGGGACCGCTCGGCAATCCATGCAGATCGAAATGACCGTCCGGCTGCACCCGCGTGAAATACGGCGTATCCAGCACCAGGATATAGCCATACATTTCGCGGTGGACGTTGCAGAACACCCGCACCAATCCGCCCTGATTGAAGGTGGCCGACTTGCTGACACCGTTGCGATACAGGCCCAGATCGAACTGGTCCCCAGGCGAAGTGGAAAACACGTTATGCAGAATCGGATCGTCGTTGGGGAAACTCACAGTCGAACCTATCGTGACCGCAAGTACATGTGGGTGCAGGGTCTTGTCCTGCATCAGCATCGTGGCTTTATCCGTCGGCAGGTGCACAGATGACGGCGCATCAGGTTTGAAAAACACGAACGCATCGGTGATGTCGTTACGTTCCCCGGCGCCGTTGGAACTGACCAGCACCACCTGCCCGTTCAACCCTCTCGCGTGAACACCGAAACCGATCAACAGTCCCGTTACGGCTGCGATGCCGGCCCACTTGCTTGCCATCCATCCCTCCCGTACCCAACAGCGTTTTGGCTATTGCCCGACCTGAGCCGTCGTACCCTCAGCTGGGTGTCCGGATCAGTTATGACAAATCCATTCCGATAATACGTGACTTGGTGGGATTAAGCACTCATCCCCATCCTTGCAAGCCATCTAACCTCTGCTAAGCTTAATCTTGCCTGTCCAGGGAATAAAATCGCAAATCCAGGCAGCCTTGGCACCGGCAAAATCAAGCGGGACAACAATGCCATCCATTGACAGTGGATGGTATCTGGTAGCCCCGGTATTCACAGGATCGTGAACCAAATACATGGAGTATCAATCGTGAACATTTCAAAATGTTTATTTGCTTTCGCCTCAGTTACTTTGGCGGCATTGTTCTGCGTGAACAACGCGGATGCGAAGAATAAGTTTGCCAACCCCAAACCGTATTACCAACCGATTACCATCAATGAGAACAGCGGTCTCACACAGGGTATCTGGCTGGTGAATGCGCAGAGCCCTACCGACCCGATCATCCAGCTCACCAATATGCCGCTGGATGGTAACGGGGGCAACAATGCTGCGATATTCGCCACCTGGAACTACAACACCGCCAAGCAGGAAGCCCTGAAGGTCGCACCCAGACTGCTGGTGTATGGCCTGAACGGCATGCTGTATTCCGAAAATCTCAAAACCCCCGATGTCCCCAAACAGTTCTCCAGCGGCACCTATACGGAACTTTGCAGCCTGACGGCGCTCGATGGCGAATCGTACAAGAAAGCCTCGTCTTACCTGCAAGCCGTGGTAATCCCGTCGGGCAGCGGTGATTGCACGACCGGCGTCGGCACCCAAAGCTGGCTGATCCCGGCCAGCGCCAACCAACACACCGCACCGACCGTCGAAACCTTCGGCTGGAAAGTGCTGACCGCATTCGCAACCCTGGCAGATGGGGCATTCCAGGGCTGGGTGGTCGACAACGGCAGCAGTGTCGAGCTGGACGATGCGAATTTCAATTTCCAGTCCAACTTGCTGACTGGTCTGGCGAGCGGTGACCAGGTATCCATACTCGCCGGCCACGGTTCGATCATATTTGTGCTGCTGTCGCGTACCGTCGGCAGCACCACTACCAACACGATATACCGTATGACTACCAGCGGCGCGGCTTCGATCGGAAGTTACAGTTACGACGCAAGCGCAACCTGCGTAGTCAGCGGTGGTGTGGGTGGATCGATAATCGATGCCGGCAACGACTTCCTGGCATTTGCCGAGCCGACCAATAGCGGGTACAGCATCTATCGTGCCAGCCTTGTGAGCGGTAGCGCGGTAGCACTGTATACGGATGCTTCGGGTAACGAATGCGGGGCGTTACCGCCCGAAGAAGTTTCGGCAGGGCATGTGGTCGTCAACGAAGTGTCGCCGACCACCGGCACCAGTCGCGTGATCGGCGTCGCTGAAACCGGTGCTCCCGATCAGATCCCGGCAATCCTGGCAACAGGTGATGCCAACACCTACCTTTCGGCGACCTATGTCATCGACGGCCATGCCTGGATCGACGACTACCAGTTTCCTGATTCAGGACCGGTGGTCTATTCGGAACTGGTCCGTAACGGTGACGGTACCAGTGTCGCAACCTACCCGGGTTCGCGCCGTATCGATGACATCTGGGGTGGTTTTCATCTCGGCGACAACCCAGGCATCGATCGCCAGGTGGTTTATCTCTACACACCCAACAATACCGACGCTTGCAACGGCGGTACGCTCGCGGCAATCGATCCGGTTACATTTGGCCTTACGCCGATCAGCGGATTGCCGAGCGATGCCTGTGCGGTGCTCGCTTACGGCTGGGATCCGACCAGTTTCGGGCACGTCCTGGAACCTGGCGGCGATTCGATCATCGCCATCGATCCGAATGCCGGACAGCTGTATGTCCTGAGCATTCCGCAGTCACTTGGCTCTTTTGCCAGCATGTCGTATCTGCCTGGTTATCCGTTCTATTGAACGACAATCAGACACCGGAAAATATCGGGGCGCCGCGCAATGCGGCGCCCCTTTTTTAACAGCGACACGCCCACTACCCGCTTTCGGTACGGATCAGATCGGCCGCCTTTTCCGCAATCATGATGGTTGGCGCATTGGTGTTGCCGCCGATGAGAGTGGGCATCACCGAAGCATCCACCACCCGCAAGCCCTGCACACCGATCACTTTCAATTCGGCATCCACCACCGCATCCTTGTCCGTACCCATCCGGCAGGTTCCGACCGGATGGTAGATCGTCTCGGCACGAGCCCGGATCACGTCGCAGACTTCTTCATCACTGTGTACATCCGCGGTGAAAAGTTCCCGGGTTCGGTACGGTGCAAACGCCGGCGCTTCGACGATGCGGCGTGCAAGCCGGAACCCCCGGAGCATCACATGCATATCATCAATGTGACTCAGGTAGCGCGGATCGATCGACGGCGCCGCCCGAGGATCGCGACTGGCGAGCGCGACCCGGCCGCGGGTCTGCGGGCGCAACTGACAGACATGCAACGAGAATCCATGCCACAGATGTTGCAAGGTGCGGCCATGGTTGTGCACGATTGCGGTACAGAAATGCAACTGCACATCCGGTACCGGAAGCCCGGGATCGGTCTTCAGAAACCCACCACCCTCCGCGACATTGGTGCACAGCATTCCCCGTCGCGTCTTGCGGTAACGGCCGATCTCGCGCAGCAACCGCAACATGCCGCGTGGTGAACCACCCAGCAGATCAATACTGTTGGCACGCCAGCTCAACGTGTAATCCAGGTGATCCTGCAAATTGTGGCCGACCCCCGGCAGCGCATGCACCACTTCAATGCCAAGCGAGCCAAGTTCAACGGCATTGCCGATACCGGACAGCATCAGCAACTGGGGCGACTGGAAAGTACCGGCACTGACGATCACTTCGGCACGTGCGGTAACCGCTTCAACCGCCCCGCCGTGCCGATATTCGACACCGATCGCGCGCCTGCCGGAAAACAGTATCCGTTGTGCATACGCACCCGTAATCACGCGCAGGTTGGGGCGTGACAGGTTCGGTTGCAGGTAGGCCCGCGCGGCACTGCAACGTTCCCCGTCCTGTTGTGTCACCTGATAAATACCGACGCCTTCCTGTTCCGCACCGTTGAAATCATGATTCACCGCGAAACCGGCCTGCTGCGCGGCTTCGAGAAACACCTGCTGCATCGGATTGTCGGTACGTGAATCACTCACCGGCAACGGACCCGAGATACCGTGATGCTCGTCCTGCAAAGAAAGATTATGTTCGGCGCGCTTGAAGTACGGCAACACCTCGGCATAGGACCAGCCGCGATTGCCGGCGGCTGCCCAGGCGTCGTAATCGGACCGATGCCCACGCGTATAGATCATGGCATTGATGGCACTCGAACCACCAAGAACCCGGCCGCGCGGTTGATACAAACACCTGCCATTGAGCGTCGGCTGCGGAACCGTGTGGAACCCCCAGTTGATGAACGGTGCCGGCACCGCCAGTACCATGCCCAACGGAACCCGGACCAACCAGCTATCACCCTTGCCGCCTGCTTCCAGCAAACAGACCCTGACCGCGGGATTCTCGGAAAGTCGGCTCGCGAGCACGCAACCAGCCGAACCACCGCCCACGATAATGAAATCGAATTCGTTCATCCGGGCGGACCCGGATTCGCAGCGATCGGAACACGAACCTTATGCATGTGTGCTCACAACAGACACCTCGGCGCCACTATCCTGCATCGCAAGTGGCTGAATCGTTTCATGCCGGCGCGTGCTGTGCCGCCCATAACAGTTTTTGCGTCCGTGACAGACGTTTCAATGCCGCTTCCAGTTTCAATGCTTCGGAGCGACCGTTTACCCTGAGCATGGCCAGCAATCTTACCGGCGGGTTGGCCCGAGTGAACCGCGCACCCTTCTTGCCCGTACGGTGCTCTTCCACGCGCCGCGCCACATCGGTGGTGATACCGGTATAGAGACGCCTGCCGCTACATTCCAGCAGGTAGACAAAATAGGCTTGCTCGGGGTTGGACATGTATCAGGTTGCGACCGATAGCGGCGATTGGAAATTAGGCTATCATCTGACAATCGGCTCAACAACCAAAGAGCTGAACCATGGGAGTTTCAGTTATGAGCAAAGGCATGGACCAGAAAAAGGAAACCAGGAAAAAACCGACCAAGACCATCAAGGAAAAACGCGCCGAAAAGAAAGCCAAGAAAGAAAGCCGGGGCTAGCGAATCCAGACTGCGGCACAGGGATGTGCCGATAACCTCTGAACATCGCCAATTGCCTGCCGCAGGGCTATGCTGCACGCTTAATCCCGCTGCATATTTGAAGTCCCCATGAACAAACCTGACCCCTCTGCTTCCCAACCCGGACCTGCATTCCGCGACCTGGGCCTGGACCCTGCTTTGCTCAAGGCCTTGCAAGACGTCGGCTATGAAACGCCGTCCCCGATCCAGGCCCGCACCATCCCGCACCTCCTCGCTGGTGCCGATGTGCTCGGTCAGGCACAGACCGGTACCGGCAAGACTGCCGCATTCGCCCTGCCGCTGCTCTCGCGCCTCGATCTGAAGCAACCTGTCCCACAAGTGCTGGTGCTCACGCCGACCCGTGAACTTGCCATCCAGGTCGCAGAAGCCTTCCAGCGCTATGCCGCCCATCTTAAAGGTTTCCATGTGCTGCCTATCTATGGCGGTCAGGATTATCGCGGCCAGTTACAACAACTCAAGCGCGGTGCGCACGTGGTGGTCGGCACGCCGGGACGGGTCATGGATCACATGCGGCGCGGCACCTTGCAACTCGATGCGTTGCGTAGCCTGGTACTGGATGAAGCCGACGAGATGCTGCGCATGGGATTCATCGACGATGTGGAATGGATCCTCGAACAGACTCCGTCAACCCGCCAGACCGCGCTGTTTTCGGCCACGATGCCCACCGCCATCAAACGCATTGCGCAAAAATACCTGCGCGATCCTCAGGAAGTGCGCATCGAAGTGGCGACCGCCACCGCAGACACCATCCAGCAGCGCTACTGGCTGGTAAGCGGTACCCACAAACTGGATGCGCTGACCCGCATCCTGGAAGCAGAAAGCTTCGATGCCATGCTTATTTTCGTGCGCACCAAGACTGCCACCCTGGAGCTGGCCGGCAAACTCGAAGCCCGTGGCTATGCAGCTGCTGCACTGAACGGTGACGTGCAGCAGAAATTACGCGAACGTACCGTACAGCAGTTGAAGCAAGGCAAGCTCGACATTCTGGTCGCCACCGACGTTGCAGCACGCGGTCTCGATGTGGAACGCATCAGTCACGTCATCAACTACGATATCCCCTATGACACCGAAGCGTATGTACACCGTATCGGACGCACCGGCCGGGCCGGGCGCAGCGGCGAAGCGATCCTGTTCGTCGCGCCGCGTGAACAGAACATGTTGCGCAGTATCGAACGCGCCACACGCCAATCGATCACGCGGATGAAACTGCCGAGCACCGAGATCATCAACGATCAGCGTATCGCACGTTTCCATCAGAAGATCAGCGATACCCTGGCGGCTGGCGGGCTCGAGCTTTATCAGAAACTCATGGATGGTTACCAGCAGGAGCACAATGTTCCCGGTATCGAGATCGCTGCTGCACTCGCAAAACTGGTGCAGGGCGATACACCGTTATTGCTGGAAAACGTCTTTGAACCCGCGGAACGCGCTGAGCATCGGCCGCGCACTGAACGTGGCGCACGCTTTGAAAGTAACCAGGAACGCAAACCGGTACGTCCGGATCAGGGCCCAGAACCCGGCATGGTGCGTTACCGGCTCGAGGTCGGTCATGCTCACGGTGTCAAACCCGGTAACATTGTCGGCGCGATTGCCAACGAAGCCGGGCTGGACAGCCAGCATATCGGCCGCATCAACATCTTCGACGATTTCAGCAGCGTGGATCTGCCGGACGGCATGCCCAAGGCGATCTTCAACGATCTCAAGAAAGCCCGCGTGGCCGGCCGGCCGCTTAACCTGTCGCGCCTGGACAGTCACGGCGTGGCCGCACCCCCGACAAAATCACCACGGTTGGAACGCAAACCCCGGCATAAAGATAAAAAGAGAAAGCAACGTAAGACCTGAGTTGCCAATGCAGTCCATGCAATCAGGCTGACACAATCATCTGAAACCGATACCTTGAGTCTGTGACACTGGCTTGTAATCCAGTAACGATTATACTTAACGTCCCCGGCCTGGTTGGAGTAAGAAATATGACAAAATTGTTACAGGAATCCCCCGTCTTCATCACTTGTCCGCATTGCGGAAAAGTCCAACACAAGAAATTGAAGTGGGCACGCAATCACAAATCGCTCAAGTGCGCAAAATGCAAAAGCAAACTCGAACTTGCAGGTCAGGCGTTCAAGAGTCAACTCTCTGAAACCGTTAAGGCCTTCAAAGACTTCGAAAAGATACTCATGGAGTTGAACAAGGGATCGGCGAGGATGGCAAAAAAAACCGGCAAAAAGACTAAAACGGCAAAGAAGAGCGCCAAGAAAAAAAGCTCGAAAACTGCAGCCAAAAAAGCTTCCGGCAAATCTCCCGTCGCTGCTGTTCCACTGAATACCGTTTCGCCCCAATAACGGACCGCGCAACAACCGGAGTCCCCGTGAAACGCCTGGCGCTTGCAGATTGCCATGCGCCACGCGTTCTTTGTTGCCCGGTCGTGCTTTGCCCTTCCGCGGCGGCGCTGCTGACACCGGAGACAGGGATCGCCTGGATCCAGCCAGCCTCTATTGTTTCAGCAAAGTGGCGATATCTTTTTCTATTTGTACCGGCGTAGTGCGAGTCGCATAACGTTTCAGTACCTTGCCATCTTTTCCGACCAGAAACTTGGTGAAATTCCATTTGATACTTTTAGTACCGAGCAAACCACGACGCGCGGATTTCAGCAGCCTGTACAGCGGATGCGTATCGGCACCGTTTACCTTGATCTTGGCGAACAATGGGAAACTGACGTCGTAATTGAGCGAACAGAAGTTCCTGATCTCCGCTTCGTCGCCCGGTTCCTGATGCGCGAACTGGTCGCAGGGAAACCCCAATACGGCAAACTCCCGATCCTTGTATTCCCGGTATAAGGCTTCGAGACCCTGATACTGCGGTGTGAATCCGCAACGGCTGGCGACGTTGACGATCAAAAGAGTCTGGCCGCGATATGCAGCCAATGTTTCGCTGTTGCCGTCGATGGTTTTGACCTGAATATCGTAGAGCGACATGTACGTAACCTCGATTTCGGGAAGCTGATTATCGGGCAATTCACTACGCTTGTCGCAGTGTATCTCAGACCGATCCCGATCGCTCCGAACGCGGGGTCAACAAGGCCCTGGGCAGATTGCTGATCCGTTCGATATCGCGCCAGGTCAGCGCTCCCTTCATCTCCCCGGGGGCATGCAATTCCCCTGTTGCAGTCACCACCACCACGGAAGCCTTGGAATCCCGCAACCGGGCCATCACATCGAACAGCCGATCATGCGAATTCACCACCACGAATTGCCGTTCCGCTACCTGTTCCAATGCCTCACTGACCGACAGATTACGATTCAGGTTAACCACCCGTTCTGCGATTATCACGCCCAGCAATTCCCCGTTATCGAAGATGGCGACATGCGGGATACGCCGCGACCGCGCCAGATGCCGTTCCAACCGATGCCAATCTCCGTGCAACGGAATCCGGATTACCGGCCGCCGCAGGAAATCCTTGACGCTGTAGAGCAGATACATGTTGGTCTGCAGCGATTCCGGAATGTAATGCCCGCGTCGGGTCAGCTTCATGGCATATATGCTTTCGCGAAGGAACCAGCGACGTACGCCGTAAGCTACCGATACCGCGATGAGTGACGGTAGAATCACGTTATAGTCACGAGTCATCTCGTACACGATCACGATCCCGGTGAGCACTGCCCCGGTGCCACTGCCGATCACACCGGCCATCCCCACCACTGCCAGACTGGCGATATCCAGATGCAGCCAGGGCGCGATGCGGTTAAGCAACGCACCATAACATCCGCCCAGTGTCGCACCCAGATACAGCGACGGCGAGAACACCCCACCCGACCCGCCGGACCCCAGCGTCAGCGAAGTCGCCACTAATTTCGCGCCGAACAGCAGCAACAGAAACCATGGATTCAGCAGGGTTCTGGACAGCACATTCTGTACCGTGGCATAGCCGACACCTTCGACGTAGTACTGACCGGAGAAGCGCAGGAACAGATACATCAGGATGCCGACCAGCAGCATGCCGGTGACATGCCGGCTGTAGTAATTGCCCGGCATCCGGTTGAACAGGTCTTCCATGCCGTAGATGGCGCGGATCAGCAACAGTGCCGCAATGCCGAGCAGGATACCGAATATCAGGTAGGCGCCCATGCTGAAGGGCGAGATCACCGATGCCGATGTCATCTCGAGTACAGGGATCACGAACGCGGGGTGATCGCCGAAAAATTCACGCCCGATGGTGGTCGCAGTGCCGGTCGCAAGTGCCACCGGGATCAGGGTACGCACGCTGATCTCCGGCATGATCAGTTCGATGGCGAACAGTACCCCGCCGATCGGTGTATTGAAGGTAGCAGCGATGCCGGCAGCAGCACCTGAGGCGATCAGCGTCATGCGCTGCCATTGTCGCAACCCAAGCCACTGTGAAAGTGTCGAACCGAATGATGCGCCGATCTGGATGATGGGACCTTCACGCCCAACCGCACCACCGGTACCGATGGAGATGGAAGATGCGAGTGCCTTGATCGCTCCCACCAGCGGCCGGATGATACCCCGCCTGTAATACATGGCGTCCATCACTTCCGGTACGCCATGACCTTTGGCTTCCGGTGCAAACTTCGACACCAGAAACACGACCACCAGCGCACCCGCCACCGGCACCAGGATGATCCAGATGCCGAGCGGGCTGGCGGGGGTATGGGCGTTGGCGTCGTAGATCCAAGACAGGCGCCCGGCAAATGCCAGGTTATGCACCAGCGCGATCAGGCCGCGGAACACTACCGCGCCGAATCCGGCCACGATGCCGACGAGCACCGACAACAAGGCAAACCGCAGCGGGAATTCTGCGTTCAGCCAGCGCTTCAACATGATGATTCACACCTGTCGCCTTGCAGCCTGCCCCATGATGGTACAGGCCAAGCGTTTTTTTCGCTTCTAATGATCACGAAGGCAATGATGCGCTTCATGGGAAGATGCGTCAAAACTACGCAGACTGATCGGCCGGACACCGCGTCTGCAAAAAAGCCGGTCTTCCGCGAGGAAGACCGGCTGTCTTTATCCGGCGTTCCGACAGTTATTTACCGGGTGCGGATTTGATCCCCAGATTAT
Source organism: Gammaproteobacteria bacterium (assembly GCA_050739495.1). Lineage (GTDB taxonomy): Bacteria > Pseudomonadota > Gammaproteobacteria > Natronospirales > REEB76 > DASSKW01. The sequence continues at coordinate 25,026 of JBOIBL010000262.1, forward strand.
ACGCCATGAACGCCCACACATCTGCGGTCTGCGCGATGCGCTTGTCGGTCGGCATGTAACCGTGACTGGTCTTGGTCTCGATCCGGATCAAGACCGGGTTATCGCAACCCTGATCATGCTGCAGAGATGCCGCGAACTTGTAGGAATGACTCGGCACGACGCGGTCGTCATGATCCGCCGTGGTGAGAATGGTCGGCGGATAACAAATCCCGGGTTTCACGTTCTGAACCGGCGAATACTTGTATAACCATTTGAATGCCTTGGCATCATCCGAAGTGCCATATTCCGGTGCCCACAAGGCGCCACCGGAGAATTTCTGGTAACGAAGCATGTCCATCACACCGGCACCGCCGTAGGCCGCGCCGAACAGATGCGGACGTTCGGTAATGCTCGCGCCCACCAGCAGCCCGCCATTCGAGTAACCCTGGATTCCGAGATGCGGGGTCGAAGTGTAATGCTGCGCGATCAGGTATTTCGCCGCCCAGGCGAAATCATCGAATACATTCTGCTTGTGATTCAGCATCCCGGCCTTGTGCCAGACCTCACCGTACTCTCCGCCGCCGCGCAGATTCGCAACTGCATACACCCCGCCCATCTCCAACCACACCGGTAACATCGGCGAGAACGACGGTGTGATGTTGGCGTTGAAGCCGCCATATGAATACAGGATGGTCGGGTTACTGTTATCCAGTTTCAGATCCTTACGCGCAGTGATAAACATCGGCACCCGCGTACCATCCTTGGAATGGTAGAACACCTGTTTGGTCACATATCGCGATGGATCGAACGGCACTTTGGGCTTGAAAAACACCGAAGTCTTGCCGTCCTTCAGGTCATAACGATACACGGTGGTCGGATACAGATACGAGCTGAAACCGTAGAACAATTCCGGTGTGTCGTTGCGTCCACTCAAACCCCTGACCGAACCGATACCTGGCAGAGTGAGTTCGCCCCGGGATTTGCCGGCACTGGTAAACAATCTCACTTCGCTTTTCGCATCCACCAGATACTGGACCGCGACGTCGCCGCCCGCCATCAATGAGTTCTCGATCACATTGCCGGTTTCGGGAACCACCGTTTCCCAATGCTCCGGGGCATCGAGCTTGAACGACACCACCTTGCGCTTCGGTGCATCGCGTGTGGTCTGCAGGAAGAT
>JBOIBL010000263.1:0-21612 GCA_050739495.1 Gammaproteobacteria bacterium
CGCGCGCGCGCTTTGTTGGGATCGATCTCGATGCCGATGAACAAGCCTTTGCCGCGCAGGTCTTTGATAAGCGGGCTCTTGAGCGCGTGGAGTTTATCGAACAGGTAAGCACCGAGTTCAGCGTAGCGTTCTGCGAGTTTGTCTTCCACCAGAATGTTCAACGCCTCGAGCCCGACAGCAGCGCCCAGCGGGCTGCCACCGAACGTGCTGCCGTGATCGCCAGGCGTGAACATCGACATCACGTCGCGGCGCGCAAGGAACATTGATACCGGCAACAAACCACCGCCCAATGCTTTGCCCAGAATCAGACCGTCCGGCTTGATGCCTTCATGTTCGCAAGCCAGCAGTTTGCCGGTGCGACCGAGGCCAGTCTGGATTTCATCACAGATGAGCAACACGTTGTGTTGCTTGCACAGTTCCGCCGCACGTTTGAGATAGCCGGCAGGTGGCATCACGATACCGCCTTCGCCCTGAATCGGTTCGACGAGGAACGCTGCAGTATTCGGCGTGATGGCTTTTTCCAGTGCATCCGCATCGCCGTATGGCACCAGCTTCATGCCGGGCGGAAACGGTCCGAAGCCATCCTTGTACTGTGCGTCGCTGGACATCGCAACGATGGCGATGGTGCGGCCATGGAAGTTGCCGTGACAGGCGATGATCTCGGCCTTGTCAGCGGACACACCTTTGACTTTATAAGCCCATTTGCGAGCTGCCTTGATCGCGGTTTCCACCGCTTCCGCGCCAGTGTTCATCGGCAGCGCCATATCCTGTCCGGTGAGTTCGCAGATGCGCTTGAGGAACGGCCCGAGTTTGTCGGTATGGAAAGCGCGCGAACAGATCGCGAGTTGCGATGCCTGCTGACTGAGCACCTTGACCAGTCGCGGATTGCAGTGACCGTGACTCACCGCTGAATACGCACTCATCATGTCGAGATATTTATTGCCAGTGTCGTCCCAGACATAAACACCCTCACCGCGGGTCAGGACCACCGGCAGCGGGTGGTAATTATGGGCGCAGTAGCGGTTTTCGAGTTCGATGGTCGCGTTCATATGGCTATCCTCACGGCGCCCGCGCCGTAGGGCGGGCGGAAAACCAAGTATCATACCAGAGCGCACCAAACCGACAAAAAACGCCATGTATCTGTATACACACGCGACCTTGCCGGCTGTGATCGCCATCGTGTTGTTCATCGGCATACTGGCGCAGTGGCTTGCCTGGCGAACACGGATCCCCGCGATCGTACTGCTGACCTTGTGCGGCGTATTGGCGGGACCGGTGCTGCATATCCTTGCGCCGGCACAGCAGTTGGGTCATGCCCTCGATACGGTGATCGGTTTGTCGGTCGCGATCATCCTGTTCGATGGTGGTCTGAATCTTCGCTTCCACGAACTCAAGCACGCGGTGTCCGGAGTGCGGCGGCTCGTCTATCTCGGGATACCGCTCAGCTTCGCCCTGTACAGCATCACCGCCCATTATGTTGGCGGTATCGCCTGGCCCGTGGCGCTGGTGTTCGGTGCCATCATCGTCGTGACTGGGCCGACGGTGATTCTGCCGTTGTTGCGTCAGGCCATGCTCACGCGTCGCGTGTCTTCCTATCTGAAATGGGAAGCGATTATCAATGATCCGATCGGCGCATTACTGGCGGTGCTGGTATTCGATTATTTCCTGTATGCCGCGCATGGACAGTTTTCCGGACGGGTGGTGTGGAATCTGGCGATCGCGGTGGCGGTGGCGGCGCTGCTCGGTGGAGCTGTCGCGTATGCGCTGAGCTTTCTGTTCCGTCGCGATCAGGTGCCGGAATACCTGAAACATCCATTGGTGTTGGTGGTTGTGGTGACGGTATTCGTATCCGCCAATGCAATCCAGGATGAGGCCGGGTTGCTGGCTGTGACGGTGATGGGTATCGCACTGGGTAACATGCGTTTGGCAAGCATCGAGGAGATGCGCCGCTTCAAGGAATATCTCGCCGTGTTGCTGGTCTCGACGGTATTCATCCTGCTGGCCGCGAATCTGGATACGTCGGTTTTAAGACATCTGCGTTGGGACGGCGCGCTCGTGATCCTGGTGATCATGGTGCTGGCCAGGCCGGTGGCGATATGGATCGCCACGATCGGTGCGCGCATGCGTAAACGCGAACGGCTGTTGCTGGCCTGGATCGCACCGCGTGGCATCGTGGCAGCCGCCACCGCGGGTGTTCTGGCACCGCGACTCGCGGAGGCGGGTTATGCCGATGCGGAATTGCTGGTGCCGCTGACGTTCACGCTGATCTTCGTCACGGTGCTGGTGCATGGATTAACGCTCGGACGTCTGGCGCGGACGCTCGGATTGGCGGCGACGGCACGCAATCGTCTGTTGATCGTCGGGGCTTCACCGTGGACTACGGAATTCGCACGCACGCTGCTCGCTGCCGGTGGCCAGGTGCTGATGGTGGATACCTCCTGGCACCGTCTGCGCGCGCCGCGGCTGACCGGTATCCCGGTCTATTATGGCGAGATCCTTTCCGACTCGGCGGCTTCTTCCATGGAACTGCATGATGTCGGCATGTTGCTGGCGGCGACCAGCAACGATGCTTATAACGCGCTCGTCTGCAGCACGTTCGCGACCCAGGTGGGACGAGGACAGGCATTCCAGCTGCCGATGTACCCGGCCGATGTCGCGGATGCTAAATTCTTCATGCGTGGAGTACGCGGGCGCATCGCGTTCAGCGAGGATGCCTTGTATGAAGACCTGTGGAACCGGTTGACACAAGGCTGGACGTTTCAGAAAACCCGCCTCAGCGAGGGGTATTCCTACGAGAAATACCTCGCAGAATGCAGCCCCGAATCCCTGCAGCTACTCGCGGTGCATGCGGGTGGCAATTTGATGCTGCACTCCCTGAATCTCACGTATATGCCCAAGGTGGGTGACACTGTGCTCAGTTTTGGTCCGCCGCGGCGTGAGACGGTGGCTGAAAGCAGTGGCGACCTCGTCGAGGAAAAGGTATGAGCGGGAGTCAATCCGTACGATTTTCCGGCCCCGCCGGGGAGCTGGAAGCGCTTGTCGATAGTCCGGCAAATACGCCGATAGCGGTAGCCGTGGTCTGTCATCCCCATCCCTTGTATCAAGGCAGCATGCACAACAAGGTCGCTTACGTGCTTGCTCGCGCCTATAACGATCTAGGTGCAATCAGCCTGCGTTTCAATTTTCGCGGTGTGGGCCGGAGCGCCGGCGTATATGACGAAGGCGTGGGGGAGACCGCTGATACCTTGGCAGCTATGGACTGGCTGGTCGCGCGGCACGCCGGGATGCCGTTATGGCTCGCTGGATTCTCCTTCGGCGCATATGTTGCGTTGCGCGCCCAGAGCCAGCGTCCCGTGACGCGGTTGGTGACCGTGGCACCGGCAGTGGAGCGTTTCGATACCACGGCCATCGAATTACCGCATATGTCGTGGCTGCTGGTGCAGGGCGATGCCGACGAGGTGGTCTTGCCACAGGCGGTATTCGATTGGGTGGATGGGCTGGCGACGCCACCCAAGGTGGCGGTACTCAAAGGTGCCGGGCATTTCTTCCATGGCCGATTGAATGAGTTGCGACAGACGGTAGTCGATACTTTTACCGGCGACTGACGCGGCCAATCACGCTTCTGTTAGACTTTTGTCATCGTCGATTTGGCTTTTACCACAGGAGTTTTTATGCGCAGCCTGATACTTGCCAGTCTGTTATTGGCTTTCGCTACCAGTGCATTTGCAACCGATGACATCAACATTCAGAACCTCTCGCAGCAGGAATTCAGCGATCTGTCGCAGGACATGGGCGCGGTGCTGAGCTACAAGCCGTTGCAGGGCGCGGCTCCGGAAGGCATCACGGGTTTCGATATCAGCGTGAATGGAGGCTGGACCAAGGTTGCACATACAAGCGCCTGGAATGTTGCCACCAGCAACAATGACATCACAGGTGTTCCGTTCGCGGATGTGCGTATCTCCAAGGGTCTTCCGTTCGGGATCGATATCGGGGGCGAGTACAGTACGGTGCCCGGTTCCAACATCAAGTTATACGGTGTGGAAGGTCGTTACGCGATCCTTGAAGGCGGTGCGGCCGAACCGGCGATCGGTATCCGGGCCGCGTTCACCCACGTAACCGGCGTGGACAACCTCAACTTCAATACCAAAAGCCTGGGTGTATCCATCTCGAAAGGTTTCGGACCGTTGACCCCCTATGCCGGTATTGGCGAGGTCTGGACCAACAGCACGCCGGATGCGTCCACTGGCTTGCAGAACGTGAGTTTCAACAACGCCGAAATCTATGCAGGATTGCAGCTGAATTTCGGGATCCATCTTGCACTTGAGGCAAGCCGGGTTGCCAGCAACACTACCTACAGCCTGAAGTTAGGCTTCGGCTTCTAAATTGATGCACCGGGTTTCGTTCCCTTATAGCAACGGAACGAAACCCGGCTGAACCTGTCACAGATGACGGCATTGCCGTTCATTACACGCAACGATACTCAATTGCTCCAATGTTTGCTTCGCTGGTCGATTTTCTTGAACGTAGTCTTAACGACAAATCCGGTGCAGTTGCACAGGCCCCGGATGCGGCTGCGCGTCTTGCAGTAGCGACACTCTGTATCGAGATGACACGTGCGGATTTCGATGAGCAGCCCCAGGAACTGGAGCGGGCCAATGCGTTGCTGGCGGAGCGTTTCAAGCTTGAGCAGTCGGAAGCCGATGCGTTGCTGCAAGCCGCGCGTACACAGTCCGACCAGGCGGTTTCGCTACACCGGTTCACAAGACCACTGAATCAATACTTCGATATGCCAGGGAAAATCAATTTGATCGAGATGTTGTGGCAGGTGGCGCTGGAAGACGGCAAGCTCGACAAGTATGAGGACGCGCTGATGCACAAACTGGCGGATTTGCTGTATGTGCCGTTGGCCGACCTGATGCTGGCGAAGCAACGAGTGTTGAGCGGAAAGTAACCCATCCCCCCGGCGTTGCGCCGGTGGATGATCCAGTGTGCTTTCAAGGACGAGCCCGGAGCCGCGAACCCGCGGCTCCGGACGGGAATGGCTTACTTCACCATGTCCTTGAGGGCCTTGAGGGCCTGGATCTTCACCACATTACGGGCAGGCTTGGCCTTGAACATGGTCTTCTCGCCCGTGAACGGGTTGATGCCTTCGCGCGCCTTGGTGGCCGGTTTACGGACCACGCGGATCTTCATCAGACCCGGCACCACGTAAGTACCCGGACCTTTCTTGCCCACACTCTTGCCGATCAGGCCGGCCAGATCGTTGAACAGGCCCGAGACCTGTTTGCGGCTCAACCCGGTGGTGGCGGCGAGATAGGCGTAGGTTTCCGATTTGGTCAGCGGTTTGCTCGATGACACAGCCGGGGCTTTCGGGGCCTTGGCGACGACTTTCGACTTCACAGCTTTGGCTTTGGATTTAGCCTTGCTGGCAGCCTTCTTTTTTGCAGCCATTTAGGTCTCCTTTGGATGGCGATGCAGAATACACGCCGCGAAATCTAGCACACGCCGGGTAAAAGTGTGAGGGTTTTTCACTAAAAAAACAGGGTTTTTCGCTATTACGGCGTTTCCGGCTCAGGCGTCCGCGAGACCTCCAGGTTCGCACTGTGCGCCAAGTATCGCGACGGTTTTGCTGCGGCTGGTCATGCCGCGCACGATATGCACCCGTGAGAGCGCTGTGCCCAGTCGTTCCGCGAGAAATTCCCTGAGCATGTCGTTGGCACGCCCATCGGTCGCGGGGGCGCTGAGCCGCAACCGCAGTTCACCATTTACGACACCGGTGACCCCGGTGTTGCGCGCGCCGGGCTGCACCCGGACGCGCACGATCAAGGTCTCGCCATCATGACGGTAGAACGTTTCGGGCATCTTGTCAGGTTAACGGCCAGCCCAGCGGCAACAGGATGTTGATGACTTGCAGCAGGATGATGACCACCAGTGGCGACAGATCCAGGCCGCCCAGTGGCGGGAGCACGCGTCGTACCGGGGCCAGCAGCGGCGCATTCACCTGCCACAGCATGCGCCCGACCGGGTTGGAGTGACCCTGACCGGTCCAACTCAGAATCGCTTCCAGCAGGATGCTGAAGAAATACAGGTTGACGAGGATGAAGATGAGTTTAAGCAGGGTCCAAAAGATTATCGAAACTGTGTTCGCAGCGACACTGGCAATCCACAGCACCAGCAGCACATTGATCAGTTGGATCAAGGCGGCGAGCAACAATGCCGCGAAGTCGATCCCGCGCCAGCCCGGAATCAGACGGCGCAGCGGCCGCAGTGGTGGGTTGGTGAGCTTGACGATGGCCTGACTGAGCGGGTTGTAGAAATCCGCGCGTACCCATTGCAGCAACACGCGCAACAGGATCGCGGCGCTGTAGAGTCCGAATAGCGTGTTGATGATGAAGATGAGCGCCTGGGTGCTGCGGTCGATACCGATCATGGGATGTCCTTGCCGAATTCACGTGATAATTCCGCGCCCCGATCGCGGGCCGCGGTCAACGCGCGCTGAAACAGCGCACCGAGATTCCCATCCTGCAAGACTTTCAGTGCTGCCGCAGTGGTACCACCGGGCGAGGTTACCTGCTGTCGCAGGGTGCCCGCATCCATCTCGCTGGTAGCGGCCATACGTGCGGCGCCCAGCGCCGTCTGCAACACCAGCTTGCGGGCTATTTCCGGTGGCAGTTGCAATTGTCTGGCGGCGTTCTCCATCACTTCCATGAGCAGGAAGAAATAGGCCGGCCCGCTCCCGGAGACCGCAGTGACTGCATTCATGTGGTGCTCATCGTCCAGCCACAAAGCGATGCCCACGGCTTCCAGTAATGTGGTGGCAAGGGTGCGCTGGGCGAGGGTAACGAAACGATTAGCGAATAATGCGCTGGCACCACAGCCTACCAGTGCGGGAGTATTAGGCATACTGCGGACGATGGCAGCATCGTAGCCCAGCCAGCGACGGATATCCGGTTCGGCGATGCCGGCCGCGATTGAGATTATCAACGGTTTTGAATCGGCAAGTAGCGGCGCTACCGATTGCGCCGCAGTTTGAAACACCTGAGGCTTGACTGCGAATACCACCACCCCGGCGCCGGCTACTGCATCTGCATTGTCTTCACTGACACGCACGGAGAATTTTGCCGCGAGGGCATCACGTTGCGCAGGATTCGGGTCGGCAACACAAAGTTGTCCGGCATCGAAACCGTGCTGCAGCATGCCACCGATCAGGCTGCCCGCCATGTTGCCGCCGCCTAGAAACGTGATGCGTGGTTGGTCTGACACTGCGCACTCCGTGAATGCCGATTCGTTGACTAGGATACCGGCTTCAGCCGGACTTGGCTGCCCGCGGTCCGAAGATCGCGGTACCGATGCGCAGCAGCGTAGCGCCTTCGGCGATGGCAGCCTCCAGGTCGGCGCTCATGCCCATGGACAGTGTGTCGAGTTGGTGGCCATAAGAGTTCAGCTGATCTCGCAATTCGCGCAAGCGGCGAAACGGCAGCCGTTGTTGCTGCACGTCATTTGCGGGCTCCGGGATGGCCATGAGTCCGCGCAGTCGCAGCCTCGGCAATCCCGCAATACACGCGGCCAGGGCGGGGACTGATTCTGGAATGACACCATGTTTGGAGGATTCATCCGTCAGCCGTACTTCTATACATACATTCAGCGGCGGCAGTTCCGCCGGGCGCTGGTCTGACAGGCGTTGCGCGATACGTTCGCGATCAACCGCATGTGCCCAGGCGAAATTTTCCGCCACGGCACGGGTCTTGTTGGCCTGGATGGCGCCGATGAAATGCCACTCGATGTTGTTCTCCTTCAATGCCGAAATTTTGTGGAGCCCTTCTTGCAGGTAATTTTCGCCGAACAGATGTTGACCGGCGGCCAGGGCTGCTTTGATGCTCGCTGCCGGCTGGGTTTTGCTTACCGCCAGTAACGCGATTTCGCCCGGATCCCGGCCACAGGCATGCGCAACCAGCCGGACTCGCTCACGTAAGAGTGCGATATTGCGGGCCACGTCAGGCATTCGGTATTCCTATATTATGGGGCGGTGGGGCAGGGGTGGTCCTTGAGGGTTTGCCCTCAAGCAGACTTCGCTATACTTTAGCGCACACTCCATCGGGACCGCCGGTCCCGCGCCGTGTGCCCATACGGCGACTCGAACGAAACGACGCGCAGGGGAGAATCATGGCTGTTGATATTGCCCAGTTGCTTGCCTTCGGCGTAAAGAACAAGGCGTCCGACCTGCATCTTTCCGGCGGCGTACCTCCGATGATCCGTGTCGACGGCGATATCCGCCGTATCAATATGCCGGCGCTGGAACACAAAGACGTGCACGACATGGTGTACGACATCATGAACGACAAGCAGCGCAAGGACTATGAGGAATTTCTCGAATGCGATTTTTCGTTCGAGATACCCAATCTCGCGCGCTTCCGTGTCAACGCGTTCAATCAGAACCGTGGCTCGGCAGCGGTATTCCGTACCATCCCGACCAAGATCCTGACCCTCGAAGAATTGAACGCGCCCAAGATATTACAGGACATCGCCGATAATCCGCGCGGCATCGTGCTGGTCACCGGCCCGACCGGTTCCGGGAAATCCACTACGCTCGCGGGCATGATCAATTACAAGAACGAGACCGAGTTCGGCCATATCCTGACCATCGAAGACCCGATCGAATTCGTGCATGAGAGCAAGAAATGCCTCATCAACCAGCGCGAGGTGCACCGCGATACGCTGGGATTCAATGAAGCCTTGCGTTCGGCCTTGCGCGAAGATCCCGATATCATCCTGGTCGGCGAAATGCGCGATCTCGAGACCATCCGTCTGGCACTGTCCGGCGCGGAGACCGGGCACTTGGTGTTCGGTACCCTGCACACCAGTTCCGCCGCCAAGACCATTGACCGTATAGTGGACGTATTCCCGGCCGCGGAAAAAGATATGGTGCGTTCCATGCTCTCGGAATCGCTGCGCGCAGTGATCTCGCAGACGCTGTGCAAGAAAGTGGGCGGTGGACGCGTCGCGGCGCACGAGATCATGATCGGCACGCCGGCGATTCGTAACCTGATCCGCGAGGGCAAGATCGCGCAGATGTATTCCGCGATCCAGACCGGACAGGCGACCGGGATGCAGACTCTCGATCAGAATCTGCAGGATATCCTGCGCAAGGGTTTGATTACGAAAGACGAGGCGCGCTCCAAAGCCGCCAACAAGGAAATTTTCGCCTGAGTGACGCGTCTGATGTGGAGTGAGTGATGGAAAAAGATCAGGCAATCAAATTCATGCAGGATCTGCTGCGAGCCATGGTTGCACGCAAGGGGTCCGATCTGTTCATCACCGCGGGTTTTCCACCTGCCATGAAAGTGGACGGCCAGATCACCCCGGCCACCGATAAACCCCTGAGCTCCGAGCAGAGTGCTCTGTTGGTGCGCGCCATCATGAACGACCGCCAGAGCAAGGAGTTCGACGCGACCAAGGAATGCAACTTCGCCATCAGCCCGCCCGGGATCGGCCGCTTCCGTGTGAACGCGTTCGTGCAACAGGGCCGGGCCGGTGCGGTGTTGCGCACCATCACGACCGAGATCCCGGATTTCGACAAGCTGGGTCTGCCGCCGGTCCTGAAAGACGTGGTCATGAGCAAGCGCGGGTTGGTGATCTTCGTGGGCGGCACCGGTTCCGGCAAGTCGACTTCACTGGCCGCGATGATCGGTTACCGCAACAAGAATTCCAAGGGCCACATCATCACCATTGAGGACCCGGTCGAATATGTACACCCTCATATTGGCTGCGTCGTCATGCAGCGCGAAGTCGGAGTGGACACCGATTCCTGGGAAGCTGCGCTCAAGAACACCCTGCGTCAGGCGCCGGACGTGATCCTGATCGGTGAAATTCGCGACCGCGAAACCATGGAGCATGCGGTGCAATTCGCCGAGACCGGGCACTTGTGTCTTTCGACTTTGCACGCCAACAGCGCCAACCAGGCACTGGACCGTATCATCAACCTGTTTCCCGAAGAGCGCCGACAACAACTGCTGATGGACCTGTCGCTCAATATCAGGGGCTTGATCGCGCAACGCTTGATCAAGAAGCAGGATGGCAAGGGTCGTGCCGCGTCCATGGAGATCATGCTCAACTCGCCGCTGATCGCCGACCTGATCTTCAAGGGTGAGGTAGCCCAGATCAAGGAGATCATGTCCAAGTCCACTCAGCTTGGAATGCAGACCTTCGACCAGTCATTGTTCAATCTGTATGAATCCGGCCAGATCAGTTACGAGGAAGCGATCCGCAATGCCGATTCACAGAACGAACTGCGACTGCGGATCAAACTCGAAAGTAAACGTGATAAATCGGATGTCAATGACGGCGTGGATGGTCTGCAATTGATCGAGACCGGCGACGGTAAAAAATTCTGAGCATCACGTCCAATTCAATTCTGTCTGAGCAATCAGGTTACATGGATCTCGCATGAATATCAGTCCCTACCTCAAACTCATGGTGGAGAAGAATGCGTCTGACCTTTATTTCACCAGCAACGCACCGGTCAAGATCAAGATAGAAGGCAAGCAGATCCCGGTCGGCAAAACTGTTCTGACACCGGAGATGGTCAAGGAAGCTGCCTACGGTGTGATGAGTGAAAAGCAGGTGCGTTCATTCGAAGTCAAGCATGAGAGCGATTTCGCGATTTCTGAACAGGACGTGGGACGCTTTCGCGTCAACGTGTTCATGCAGCGCGGCCAGGTTGCGATGGTGTTGCGCTACATTCCCTCGGAAGTGCCGAAGTTCGATACCCTCAATCTGCCTCCCGCCCTGAAGGAACTGATCCTGCACAAGCGCGGTTTGATTTTGATGGTCGGTTCAACCGGTTCCGGCAAATCCACAACGCTCGCCGCGATGGTCAACCATCGCAACGAAAACCAGGCCGGACATATTTTAACCATCGAAGATCCCATAGAATTCAATCATCCGAACATCCAGTCCATCATCAACCAGCGCGAGATCGGGCAGGACACCTTGTCTTATGCCAACGCACTCAAGAGTTCACTGCGTGAAGCGCCGGATGCGATCCTGATCGGCGAGATCCGTGATCGCGAAACCATGGAAGCGGCGATCGAGCTCGCCGGTACCGGACACCTTGCGATCTCCACATTGCATGCGAACAATGCGCATCAGACCATGGACCGCATCATCAATATGTTTCCCGAACAGTTGCACAAGCAGTTGTTCATGGATTTGTCGATCAACCTGCGTGCGATCATTTCCCAGCGCCTGGTGATCGGCAAGGATGGCAAACGTCTTGCAGCAGTCGAAGTCATGCTCAACACGCCGCATATCGCAGATCTGATCCTGAAAGGTAAAGTGGACGAGATTCGCGAAGCCATGGAAGAGAGCCCGGAGCCGGGAATGCAGTCCTTCGATGAGGCGCTGCACATTCTTTATAAAGACGGCAAGATCGAACTGGAAGAAGCGCTCAAGAATGCCGATTCACGTTCTAATCTGGAAGCCAAGATCAATTTCGGGTGAGAATATTCACTCGATCGCATGTTTTGCTTAGAATCCGCTGTTCGCGGACATAATTGCATTTCTATTTAATTGGGGGTTCCTAAATGATTCGTCGTCTGCTTTCAGGTCTTTTGTTGGCCCTGTTTTCGAGTATTGCATTCGCGGCTTCTACCGCGGAAATTTCCACCCTGACATTCTTCAGTCAGCCTGCTTTCAAGTTGGTACGCATATCGCCTGACGGGCACTATCTGGCTGTCGTAGGCCCGGTCAAAGGCGAAGACGAAAAATACCAGCTCGATTTCATTGATCTCGGCACCATGAAACTCAAGGGGCATCTGGGATTGGTCGGCGAGCAACAGATTGCCAATCTGTGGTGGGCAACAGATAACCGGGTGGTGTTCACCACGGCGACCCAGACCGGCAGTTTTGACCAGCCGTCTCTGACTGGCGATATCTGGGCGGTGGACGTGGATGGCAAAGGTAGCCAAACACTGGCATATCACGCTGGTAAGGGCGAAGCCTATTCATATCACTACAATACTGTGCTGGACATGTTGCCCACGGATCCGCAGCACATCCTGATCGAGACCAACAATTTCAAGGGCAACCCTATCGTCTATAAAGTCAACATTCGTACCGGGGATAAACATGAAGTAATGACCAGTCCGCTCGAAGATGGCGATCTGACTACCGACAACAATGGTGAAGTAAGACTGGTTGCCGGATATAACGAGAAGACTCTCAAACCGGTGCTGGAATACCGGGAGCCGGGTTCACTCGACTGGAAGGATATTTCCAGCCTGACTGAAAATCAGCCACGGTACATGTCCGTTGGGCCGATTGCCTTCACACCGGATAACAAGGAAATCTATTTTGAAGGGTTGACGCCGAAAGATACTGTTGGGTTATACAAGGTGAATCCGCAAACACTGCAGAAGACATGGATGTATAGCGATCCGGATTTCGATATCGACAATGATTATTCCTCCACGTACTGGTTGTTCGGCAGTGACCACAAGACTCTGGTGGCATTTCAGTACACGACAGATTTGCCACAGTGGATCGCGGTGGATAAAGGCTCACCGCTGGTCGGGTTGATTGCGGGCTTACAGAATGCATTCTCCGGCCAATCGGTATTGGTGACCAGCAAAACCGATGATGGCAGTCAGGCAGTAGTGCTGGTGCACAGTGACCGCAATCCAGGTAGTTACTACATCTACAATGCCAAGACCCACAAGGTCCAGTTCCTGTTCAATGCCATGAACGGGATCGATCCGAACCAGATGGCCGCTGTCAAACCCATCACGTTCAAGGCGCGTGACGGCCTGCTTATCCACGGCTACCTGACTTTGCCAAACGGTCAAAGCAAAAACCTTCCGCTGATCATCCATCCGCATGGTGGGCCATTTACTATTCGTGACGAGTGGGGATTTGATCCCGAGGTACAGTTCCTGGCCTATCACGGTTATGCCGTGTTACAGGTGAATTACCGTGGCTCGGGCGGATATGGCATGGCATTCCAGCAAGCGGGCTACCAGCAATGGGGTGGCGAGATGCAGGATGATCTGACTGATGCCACCGAGTGGGCCATCAAGCAGGGAATTGCCGATCCAAAACGTATTTGTATTTATGGCGCCAGTTATGGCGGCTATGCTTCACTGGAAGGTGTAGTCAAGGAACCGGATTTGTACAAATGCGGTATCGGTTACGCAGGCGTTTATGATCTGAAGCTACTGCGAGACAGTGCCAACAATCTGCAACGTCGCGACTTGATCCCATTCATGAAGCGTACACTGGGTGATGACGAGAGCATATTGAAAGCGCATTCACCCGTGTTCAACGTCAAAGCGATAAAGGCCGACTTGATGTTGGCGCATGGCGGCGCCGATCATACGGTCGATATTGCCCATGCCAATGAATTGCGTGCTGCCCTCGACAAGATAGGTAAGCATTACGCATGGTTGTATTACCCAAATGAAGGGCATGGATTCTATGCCACGGATCACAAGATCGTGTTCTACAATGATTTACTGGATTTTCTGAACAAGGAAATCGGGCCCGACGCCACCAAGCATTGAGTTCGAAGCGCACGATAAAAACAAGGCGCCGTAAGGCGCCTTGTTTTTATCAGGGATCAATCATGCTCAGTCAGCTCAACGGGAAAACGCTGGCACCATCGAAGACCGGTCCATCCACGCACACGCGTTTCATCGCTGGACCATCTGGAGTACGAACCTCGACGGTGCAACCGGCACAACCGCCGACTGCACAGGCCATGAATTCCTCCAGCGATACCTGGCTGGGGATGCCGAATTGCTGGGCCAGGAGCGCGACAGCCTTGAGCATCGGAGTAGGACCGCAGGCGAAGATTTCCACTTCAGCCAACGTGGTTTTATCCAGCGTACCGAGCCAGTGGCGCGCCAGATCGGTGACGTAACCTTCATGACAACCGGCATAACCCTGCAGGCTCGCGAGCCGACTCGGGATGTCCCAGTCTTCCATCAGCGGCATGCAGCCAATCACGCCGTCCGGCATGCCCGGTACCAGGATGGTCGAAGGTCGGCTCTGGAACGGGAATGGAACTTCAGAACCCATCAACACCAGCGGTTTCCATGTCGCGCGCCGGTCATGACGCAACGCATCGGCGACGAACACCATGGGCGGGATGCCGACGCCGCCGCCGATCAGCAACGGGCGTGGACGCCCGGGATGCAATATGAATGGCTGGCCGATGGGGCCGAGACAACTGAGTTTGTCGCCACGTCGACGTTGTGCCAGCAACCGGCTGCCTTCGCCGACAACTTTATACAGACATTCCACCCAACCTTCGTCACCGGATACGCGCATGATGGACATGGGTCGGCGCATCGGTAATGCCGCATCGCAGGTGAGATGGATGAAACTGCCGGGCAACGCTTTGGCAGCACATTGCGGTGCGTGCAGGCGCAATACATATTGATCGCCCGGGAACGCATCCTGCGCCAGGACTTCGGCATCTTCGAGGAAGATCGTGTTTCGATGGGGCTTGTCGGTCATTCGATGAATCCGCAACAAAAATTTTGCATTTGAAGTCTCAACGATCACTTGCACCCAATGCTGCCATCACCGCCATTCTCACAGCCACGCCATTGTTCACTTGTTCACGGATGACCGATTGCGGTCCATCCGCGACCTCAGAGGTGATTTCTATCTCACGATTCATGGGGCCGGGGTGCATGACGATAGCATCCGCCCTGGCGCGTTTCAGGCGTGTGCCATCGAGCCGATACCGGCGCAAATAATCCGCTTCATCCGGCATTGAGCTGGCTTCCATGCGTTCTTTCTGGATACGCAGCATCATCACTACGTCGGCATCCACGATGGCCTGGTCCATGTCTGTGAACGGACGTCCCGCCACATCGTCTGCCAGCCATTCTGCGGGCCCGGCGAGCCTGATGTCCTCGGCGCCGAGTTTGGTCAATGCCTGGACTGCGGAACGGGCGACCCGCGAATGTTTTATGTCACCGATGATCGCGACCGACAGGTTTTTGAAATCGGGTTTATGCCGGCGGATGGTAAAGGCATCGAGCAGGCCCTGAGTTGGATGCGAGACGTGTGACTCACCGGCATTCAGGATATGCACGTGCGGCAACGCATGTTTTGCAAGCAGCGCCTGGACGCCGGTATCGCGATGGCGTACCACGAAGATATCCACGTTCATTGCCTGCAGTGTGTAAAGCGTATCCAATAACGATTCACCCTTGACCGCGGAGGAATGTGCGAGATCGAGATTGATCACGTTTGCACCGAGACGGCGTGCTGCCAGTTCGAACGATGCGCGGGTGCGGGTGCTGGGCTCGAAGAACAGATTGGCGACAGTCTTGTTTGCCAGGATCGCATGTTGTTGCATCGGCTTTCCCGGCGACACATGGAATTCCTCGGCTCGATCCAGCAATGTTTGCAGACTTGCCCGGTCAAGGTCGTTCAAAGTCAGTAAGTGGCGCAGTTGTTTCATGGAGGAGTGGGATTGTTTGAGTTTTTGTGGGTATTGAGCCAGCTTTCCAGGATGATGCAGGCAGCGGCGCAATCGATGTCTTCCCGCGTGATGCGTCGGCGTCCCGCCTGACGCAGTGCTTTCAGGCGCATTTCCGCTTCCCGTGATGACAGGCGCTCGTCAATGGTGTGTATCGGTCCCGTGAAGTGTTCGCTCAGCGCAGCGGCGAATCGCCGGGCACGCTGTGTGATGTCCTGTTCGCCACCGTCCATTGTATAGGGAAGCCCGACGACCAGGTGGTCAGGGGACCACTCGCGCAGATGGCGTTGCAGCAGCGTCCAATCCGGTTCGCCATCGCGCGCCAGTATCACGCCTACTGGTGAAGCGCTCCCGGTCAGGCTTTGTCCTACCGCCACGCCGACGCGGCGCAGACCAAAATCGAAGCCGAGTAGCGTGATGCCGCGTCCGTCAGGCATGACCGGCATCGCCGGACAGCAAGGTCAGGTCCACGCCGATGCTTTCTGCCGCGGCTTGCCAGCGTTGGTCGACAGGCAGATCGAACAGGATACGCGGATCGGCCGGGGTGCTGAGCCAAGCATTCTCCGCGAGTTCCGATTCAAGCTGGCCTGCGCCCCAGCCGGCATAACCGAGCGCAATGAACTGTTTTTCAGGGCCGGCGCCGCGCGCGATGGCGGCGAGCACGTCGCGAGAGGTGGTAACGCCGATACTTGGTTCGAGTTTGAGAGTGGATTCCCATTCGCCGGTCGGGATATGGATCACGAAGCCGCGTTCCATCTGCACCGGTCCGCCCTGCCAGACCGGCAGTGTGTTGGTGACCGGGTCGCTGGCTTCGATGTCGAGTTGCTTGAAGATGTCGCCCAGCATCACGTTGCTGGGTCGGTTGATGATGATGCCGAGCGCGCCCTGGGCATTGTGCTCGCAGATAAAGGTCACGCTGTGCTGAAAATTGGGGTCGGCGAGCGTGGGCATCGCCACCAGGAAGTGATTGGTAAGGAAGTCCTGGCCTTTCATGCATCCAGTATAACCCGCGCCAGACCGGGGCATGTCAGGGTGTGGCCAACAGCCCTCCATGGCGGGTATCGATCCGGCCACCGTTGAAGCGCCAGACGTAGACGAACCGCAACACGTCAGTGTCCTTGCGGAAACTTGCCGGGAACGGTTCGAAGGGCGCTGCCTGTTGCACGATACGGAGCGCCGCCTCGTCCAGCACTTTGTAGGGCGATGGTTTGCGCAGGGTCAGGGCGCGGATACTGCCGTCGGCATTCAGCGCCACCTCCAACGCCAGCGAACCGGACAGATGCCGGCTGCGGATCACGGCAGGGAAATTCAGGTTGCCGACGTGTTCCACCTTGCGCCGCCAACTGTCCAGATAGGGGGCGTAACGCGAGGCGCGCGCGTTGATGGATACGAAGGCCTCGCGCGGATCGGGACTGGTGGCTTCCGGCAGCTGGATCGGGTCGTCGGTCGGCATCAAGGCATCGTCGCCCTGGGTCAGCAGACGTGCCACCAGTACCCGTGAGCCACTATCCTGCGGCGCTGGCGCAGCGCGCGCATTGGCGTACAGGCCGGTATCGGTGCGGGTGGTGACAGCGGCGTCCTGGTCCGCAGCAGGCTTGGAGTTGGATCCCTTGCTGTCCCGTGCCGTGGTGCTATGCCCGGCTTTGCTGGTCAGGTCTGCGGCATCCGGCAGACCGGGGTTGTTCACTGCCGACGGCATCGATAGCGGACTCGAGGGGCGCACCAGTTCGCGGGTGTTCCCTTCGCCGCGCTGATCCACCTGCGCGATGTAATCGGCGTGATCCGGAGGGGTCGCGCTGCGAGTCTGAACCAGGGTGACTTCGAGGGTGGAGCCTCCACCGTGATTGTCCGGCGTGAAGGTGATTCCGAGGATGATGACCGCGTGCACGATGAGCGCAAAGAACAGCGTTGTCACCAGCCGGTCGCGGGAACTGATTTCCGGAGGCCTTGCCACATGCTCAGCCACGTGTCCGCTCCGCCAGTTTGTGCGCCACCACGTCCAGGAATTGGCCTGCAATGTCGAGGCCGTACAGCTTGTCCAGTTCACGCACGCAGGTGGGACTGGTGACGTTGATCTCGGTGAGGTAATCACCGATCACATCCAGCCCCACGAACAACAACCCTCTTTCCCTGAGTGCGGGGGCCACCTGTGTGCAGATCCAGCGGTCGCGTTCGGTCAGCGGGACACCGATGCCCTGGCCACCTGCCGCCAGGTTGCCGCGCGACTCTCCCGGTGCCGGGACCCGGGCCAGCGCATATGGCACCGGTTCACCGTCAATCAGCAGGATGCGTTTGTCACCGGAAACGATCTCCGGGAGATATTGCTGGGCGACGGTAAGGCGTTTACCGCGACGGGTCAGTGTCTCCAGGACCACCGAGATATTCGGGTCCTGCTGATCCAGAACGAATACGGATGCGCCACCCATCCCATCCAGGGGCTTGACCACAATCTTGCCGTGCTCAGCCAGAAAATCCCGCAACCGCACCATGCTTCGGCTCATCAGTGTGGGTGGGCAGCAGTCCGGGAACCAGGCCGTGAACGCCTTTTCGTTGGCATCGCGCAAGGCTTGCGGACGGTTTATGACCAGCGCACCGGCAGCTTCCGCGCGCTCCAGAATGTAGGTGGAATAGATGAATTCAGCGTCGACCGGCGGATCCTTGCGCATCAGAATGACGTCCAGCTGTCCGAGCGCTTCGTCGTGTTCTTCGCCGAGTTGGAACCAGCCCGCAGGGGCATCCCATACGCTCAGTTTGCGCAGTCGCGCACGGGCCTCGCCAGCGTGCAGGTAGAGGTCGCCCTGCTCCATGTAAAGCAGTTCCCAGCCGCGCGCCTGAGCGGCAATCAGCATTGCCAGGGTCGTGTCCTTGGCGGGTTTGATGCTATCGATAGGGTCCATGACGACCCCCAATCTGAACGGTTTGCTGGGCATGGCGTGACTATGGACTCCCTGGTGTGGGCAGGTGGAACGGAACAGTGAAATTTATTGCATTCAATGGATTAAGTGTGGATATTATGCTAAAAGCCCAACTTGAACTGCTACCCTGACTAGCGGCAGTCCCTCCGGGCGGGTGGTGCGCCGAAAGGGAATTTTAAACTACGGTGCAGGCTGCAAGTAGCCCGGGTTGGGCATAATATGTAAACGTCCGGCATGGTTGTGCCTCAGGACGCGGACCAGAATTATTCGGTG
Organism: Gammaproteobacteria bacterium; assembly: GCA_050739495.1. Classification (GTDB taxonomy): domain Bacteria; phylum Pseudomonadota; class Gammaproteobacteria; order Natronospirales; family REEB76; genus DASSKW01. The sequence goes on from JBOIBL010000263.1 coordinate 18,679, forward strand.
GAGGTCAAGGTGGGTAGCGAGAATGCCGATGGCGGTCTGCAAGGACTCAAAGTCCTGGTGATCGACGACAGCAAAACCATTCGCCGCACGGCTGAGACCTTGCTTACCAAGGAAGGTTGCGAGGTCGTGACTGCAGTGGACGGGTTTGAAGCGCTGTCCAAGATCGCCGATCACAAGCCCGACATCATCTTCGTGGATATCATGATGCCGCGGCTTGATGGGTATCAGACCTGCGCACTAATCAAGCACAATAACAACTTTCGCCAGACACCCGTAATCATGCTGTCCAGCAAGGATGGCCTGTTTGACAGGGCGAGAGGCCGCATCGTGGGGTCGGAGCAATATCTCACCAAGCCGTTCACCAAGGATGAATTGGTGGGCGCGATCCATAACCATGTGCATAGATAGAACCGTTTGAAAATTTGTTGGTAACCAACGCGGAGTTCCGCGTGTTTTGGAGGATGTTTCAGATGCCAACCGTGCTGATCGTTGATGATTCCCCGACCGAGATCCATGTGCTCAAGACGTGGCTCGAGAAGAATGGGTTCTCCACCATCACCGCCGAGAGCGGCGAGGAAGGAATCCAGAAGGCCAAAGCCGAAAAACCCGATGCCATCATCATGGATGTCGTGATGCCCGGCATGAGTGGTTTCCAGGCCACGCGCCAGTTGTCGAAGGATGCGGATACTTCCGCAATCCCGGTGGTCATGGTGACCACCAAGGATCAGGAGACCGACAAAATCTGGGGCATGCGCCAGGGCGCGGTTGCCTATCTCTCGAAGCCTGTGTCCGAAAAGCAGCTGGTGGACAAGATCCGGGAAGTGACCGAAGGCTGAATTTGATGGCCACGACGCTCTCCGAACTTCGCGAGCAACCGTTTGCCCTGCTGCAGGAGCTGGAACGACGCAGCCGTATCGCGGCTTCCGGTCGTGGCCGCGAAGCGGTGCAACAGGAAGAGTGGGTGGGCGTGGGTTACCGGATCGGCAGCACTTTCCTGGTCTCGGCCCGGGAGGAAGTCCGGGAAGTACTGACTTTCCCGGGTGTAGCCCGGTTGCCGGGTGCCAAGCCCTGGTTGCTGGGGCTGGCGAATGTGCGTGGTCAATTATTGCCGATTACGGATCTCGGACTGTTTTTCGGCAGTACCCCTGCGAGCGTGAGCCGCTCCACACGGGTGGTGGTGGTGAACCACCGGGATGTCCCGGCAGGATTATTGGTGGACGAAGTCCGAGGCTTCCGCCGTTTTGTGGCGACGGAACAGACTGACGGGTTACCGGATGTGTTGCCGGGCATGATGCCGTATCTGGCCGGTGCCTACAGTTACGGTGGTGGCGAGGAACTCTGGGGTGTGCTCGGCCTGCATGGGCTGGTGGAAAGCGCCGTGTTCCTGCAAGCCGCGCGCTGAGTGATCGCGTGCCGAGGAGCCGCTCGCGTTACCGCAGTGCTGATTGGAGAGATATGAATATGGCTCTTTTTGCTTTTTTAAGGGTGAACCAAAATGGCTGATACCCAGAAACGATCGAACAAGGCCCTCTACGTACTGCTGGTACTGGCTGCGGCCTTCATCGGGCTTGCGATCTGGAACTTCGTGCAGGTGAGTCGGTTCTCGACTCAGGACAACGAGTTCCTGTCGCTGTCGGCACAGCAAGCGGTGTTGTCGCAAAGCATCGTGCGTGCAGCGGACCAGGCGCTGGCGGGCAAGAACGATGCTTTCCAGGAGCTGCTGAATGCCCGCGATCAATACGATCGTTCCATCAACCTGATGGGCAATGGCGATTCGCAAAGTCTGATGCCGGCTGCCACCGGCGAAGTGTTGTCGGAAGTGAACGTGTTGCAGAGCCAGTGGAATCAGGTGCGCGGTGCAGCGCAGACCATCCTGGCGGCGCATGACACGATCCTGGTCGCGAACCAGGCGGCGACCGGCATCCGTCAGACCATGCCCGACCTCATCAAGGCCTGGGAAGGGTTTTCATCCGATCTGTCCAAACGCAGCAGTGGCCGCAATGTGGTGTATGCCGCGAGGCAGCCTTATTACGGCCAAACTATCCAGCGCGACATCGATTTGCTGACCACCGGCGGCAATGGCGATGTCAGCTTTGTCTCCCAGGAATTGCCTGACACCATCCAGAACTTCACCCGCATAACCCGCGGTATGTTGGACGGCAGTCCACAACTGGGCATCGTGTCCGTGACCGATTCGCAGTTGCAGGCGCCCTTGCGCAACATCAATCAGCTGTTCGGCAAGATCAACGACAATCTGAACTCGATCACCCCGTTGTTGAACCTGTTGGTCAAGGTGCAGCAGGCGAACCAGACGGTGCACAGTCTCAGCGATCAGCTCCTGACCAACGCCCAGGCCATCACCACCAGCTATCACAGGCAGATGAACAGCCGTCTGTTCCGTCCGATCGTCGGCTATGTGCTGGGCGGTATCGGTCTGGTGTTGTTGCTCGGCATCTTGTGGATGTATGTGTTGGGTGGCGACGCCCGCCGCGCGGCACAGATGCAGCAGGAACAGACCGAACGAAACCAGCAGGCCATTCTGCGACTGCTGGATGAACTCGGCTCCCTGGCCGATGGCGATCTCACCGTGCAGGTCACCGTGACCGAAGACATCACCGGCGCGATCGCGGATTCCATTAACTACGCGTTGGAAGCGCTGCGCGGACTGGTGGCGACGATTAACGTCACTGCGGTGCAAGTGGACGCCGCCGCCCGTCAGACCCAGGCGACGGCGACGCATCTTGCGGAAGCGTCCGAGAATCAGAGTAAACAGATCAATACCGCATCGACTTCAATTAACCAGATGGCGCACTCCATCGAACAGGTGTCCGCCAACGCCGAACGTTCCGCGAAAGTGGCGCAACAATCCGTGGAAATCGCGCACAAGGGCGGTGAAGCGGTGCGCCGCACCATCGACGGCATGAACAACATCCG
>JBOIBL010000264.1:0-7515 GCA_050739495.1 Gammaproteobacteria bacterium
CCTGCACATAACCCTTGCGCTCATGGGCCTGGGCCGGGTCGGAGACGCGCCGGCTGTAGTTCGCCACGAACTCGAAGCCCGGGTTCTCCTTCGCGAACTCGATGAAGTCGCCGCCGAACAGGCACTCGTCCGGTCCGCGCACGCCCAGCATGACCACGGCGGTGTGCTTCTTCTCCGCGATCAGCGTCTTCAGCTGCGGCAGCATGGCGCGGTAGGGCGAGACGCCGGTACCGGTTGCGATCAACAGGTATCTGGCAGGCGGATCGTCACGCAGCACGAAACGCCCGAACGGCCCGGTAGCATTCACCTCAGCGCCCGGCAGCATGTCGAACAACATGCGGGTCGCGCGTCCGTCATCGACGTAAGTAGCGGCAATCTGGATCTCGTCCGCACTGCCCGGGATGGTGGCGATGCTGTAGCTGCGCCGCAACTCCATGTCCTGCCAGGGCATGTGCAAGGTAATGAACTGGCCCGGGACATACGGCAGCGGCGCGCCATCGGCACGCCTGAAGCTCAGTTGCCGCACACGTGGCGTGACCATGCGGCTGGATTGAAGAACAAATTTGAATTTTTCGTGGCTCATTGAGATTCAGGGTCGGGGGTCTGGATATCGTATAAGGCCGCACTTTTTACCACAATTCGGGCCTCGCGCCGAGTCCGCGCTATAGTAAAGCCCTGTTCGCCAGGAGATTCCCGCCATGACTACACGCGCTTTTGCGACATCCTGCTTGCTGCTCGGCAGCACCCTGTTGCTCGGAAACACCATCGCTGCGCCCGCCCCGGGCGTCGATGCGCTGCTGCATCAGGCAGTCGCCGGCAGCTGGCGCTCGGACGCCAACAAGGCCCGCGATCAGTATCGCCATCCGATCGAGACACTGGAGTTCTTCGGGCTCAAGCCCGATATGACCGTGATCGAACTCTCACCCGGCGGCGGCTGGTACACCGGGATACTCGCGCCGGTGCTGCATGATCATGGCCAGCTGATCGAAGCAGCACCGCCACTCGATAGTAAGAGCAGTTTCATGCATCGCATGGCGGCCCGCTTCAGTGACAAGCTGAAATCCGATCCGGCGGTATTCGGCAAAGTAAAGCTGGTGCCGTTCGCGCCGCCCGACCAGGTAATGCTCGGTCCGGACGCATCCGCCGATATGGTGCTCACGTTCCGCAACACGCATGACTGGTTGAACGACAGTCCTGAGAGTCTGGCCAAGGTATTCCAGGCAGCTTTCAAGGTTCTCAAGAAAGGCGGCATGTTCGGCGTGGTGGAACATCGTGCGAAGCCATCTGACAAAGCTGATGCCGAAACCATTTCCAAGACTCTGCATCGGATTCCCGAGGCTTACCTGATTGCGTTGGGGCTGAAGACCGGTTTCCGGCTGGAAGGAAAATCAGAGATCAACGCGAATCCAAATGATCCCGGTGATGTCAACGTGCACCGGTTGCCGCCGGATCTGGCCGGACCGGCAAGCGAACACGCGAAGATGAAAGCCATCGGCGAATCCGATCGCATGACGCTGAAATTCATCAAGCCATAAGATCCGGGACTACGCGAACCAGGACCTATCTCAATAACTATCTAACCGTTCGTGTTGAGCGTAGCTCAGGGCGAACGGAATTTTTAGATCGACTCTAATCTACAGGCGGTGCTTTGATAGCACCGCCTGTTTCGCAAGTGTCGCCGAGATCAGGAATTTCCCGGGATATTGGTTGGCACCGCAGCGACGACGGCACGACAGACATCCTGCAGACCGGCTTTCATCTTGTTGAAGTTCGGGTGTTGCAAAGCACCGGGCGGGTCCTGCTCATCCATATACAGACCCCAGCGCATCTCGATCTGCAGCGCTTCAATCTTTTCCATGCCGCCGTAATGCTGGGTGATGTAACCGCCCTTATATGGATTGTTACGGACAACTTTCAAAGCCTGTCCGAGGAATGCCTGCTCCACGGTTTGCGTAAGCCAGCCGCTGTTGCTGGTACCGTCGCGGTCACCAAGATAGATGTCGTCGGTCAGCGCTGGATGTACCTGATTGGCTCGCGATGCCACACTGTGCGCATCGATCAGCACCGCGTGTCCGAATTTTGCGATCTTCGCCTGCAACAATTCATGCAGTTTCGAGTGATACGGCGCGTGCACCAGCTCGCGTCGCCGTGCGATCTCCTCTTCCGACGGCGGAGTACGGTAAATCTCTTCGTCCCAAAATGTTTTAAGCGCGACGAAGCCGGTCTCGAAGCGGCCGGGATATAAGGGGGTATTGTCCGGCGGCCGGTTCAGGTCCGCGATGAAGCGACTGTAGGTGGCGAAGATCGTGGTTACACCAAGAGCCGGTAGAAAATCGTAAAGCTCGTGCAGATGCCAGTCGGTCATCGGCAGGCTGCGAATGTAATCGGAAGCGAAATCCGCCGCAATGGCTTCCGGCAGATAGACGCCAGTGTGTGGAATACTGACCACCACCGGTGTCTCATCGGCTACCGGTTCGCGCAGTTCGTAAGGTTTTATTTTCATAAGAATTTCAATCCGTATTCAGACGCGACACTGTCCGGGCAAACATTTGAGCACTGCGCGTGTCCTCTTTCACTGCACCGTGATCCACGATGCGGTGACCCCCGACATATACCGCGGCGATATCCTGACGGCTGCCGCCAATGACGAAGGCATCCAGCAAAGTCGCGATGTCGTGCCCCAGCCAGGGTGACGCCTGTTCATCTAGGACCACCAGGTCGGCGCGTTTGCCGACCGCAATAGCTCCCACCGGTTCCATCAGCGCCGCCGCACCACCACGGCAGGCCAGTTGCCACAACGGCCGGCCGAGACCGTCACGATCCGCCAGTCGGGCACGCCGCTCCTGACGCAAGCGCTGGCCGTATTCCAGCAGGCGCAACTCTTCCACCGCATCGATCCGGCAGTTGCTGTCCGAACCAATCGCGATGCGCCCACCCGACCTGACGAATTCATCGGCCGCAAACAAACCATCACCGAGATAGGCTTCGGTGATGGGGCATAACACGACCGTGGCGTCGTGCTCACGTATCAGACGCAATTCCGTTTCACCGGCATGCGTTGCATGCACCAGATTCCAGCGCGCATCCAGCTTGACGCTGCGCGCCAGCAACTCGATCGGCGTGCTGCCGTATTTTGCAACACACTCCTCCACTTCGCGGCGCTGTTCACTGATGTGGATGTGGACCGGGAAGTATTTGCCGAGGATACTTTCCGCCTGCTCCAGTAACCGGGTCAGCAATTCGGGCTCGACTGCCCGCAGTGAATGCGGCGCAATCCCCAGGCGCACGCCTCGCAGCTGTTCCAGCAATTGGCAGTATTCTTCCAGTCGGCTGTGCACGAAACGCTGCTGTTCGTCTCGCGCTGGCTGCTCGAATCCGCCGCGGCGGTACAATACCGGCAGCAGCACCAGATGGATGCCGGCCACACGGGCCGCTTCAATCACAGCCTGCGCCATGGCAGGACCGGGCTGACCATCCGGAAGATGGTGCAGATAATGGAATTCGGCAACGCTGGTGAAGCCGCCGCGCAACATATCCAGGAACGCTTCATGTGCGATCGCGAACATATCCTCCGGCGTGACCCGGCGAGCCAGGCGGTACATGGCTTCACGCCAGCTCCAGAACGAATCCTGGCCACTAGGGACTTCGCCGAAACCGGAGAGGGCGCGCTGAAACACGTGGCTGTGAGCATTGGGCATGCCCGGGATGGCAAAATAGCCGTCCACCGGGCCAGTGGCCGGCTCGACAGCCGTTATCATGCCAGCCTCGTCCACGCTGAGCATGCAATCCTTGCGGATACCTGCAGGCGTGAGGACATATTTGAAAGTGAAGCGCGTATCCATGCCCTTATGTTCCCAGATTCGGGCGGCTCCGAACAGCAATCCGGGCACCTCTGAAAATCAATCTTTTGCTCTCTGGCGGTGTTGGAGATGTATGACCTGCTAATCAAAAATGCCCGCCTCTATCCGCTGGCCGGGGATGCCGCGGTCTCGGCGGCACACACCCTGGCGGTGAGCGATGGGCGTATCGCGGCCCTTGGCGTGCCCGAAGATGCGCCGGCCAGGGAAATATTCGATGCCCGCAATCAGGTGATCCTGCCCGGACTGGTGGATTGCCATACCCACGCGCTGTATGCAGGCGACCGCATGGCCGAGCATGTGCTCAAGATGAACGGCGCAAGTTATGCCGAGATCGCGCAGGCCGGTGGCGGCATCCAGACCACGGTCGCGGCGGTGCGTGCTGCCAGCGAACAACAATTGGTCGAACAGACTCTGCCACGACTGCATGCGCTGCGTGCGGAAGGTGTGACCTGCGTCGAGATCAAGAGCGGTTACGGCCTGGATACGCAGACTGAACTCAAGATGTTGCGCGCCATCCGCAATCTGCGCCGTCATATCGATATGGATATCGTACCCACCTTTCTGGGTGCACACGCAGTACCGAAAGGTCGCAGCCGCGAAGACTATCTCGATGAAGTGATCAACGAGATGCTGCCGGTGGTGGCAGAGGAAAAACTCGCCGATACCGTGGATATCTTCGTCGAACATATTGCGTTCACGACCGACGATTTGCGGCGTTTGTTCGAGCGCACGCGCAAGTTGGGGCTGCGGGTTCGTGCACACAGCGATCAACTCTCCAACATGGGCGCGACCGCTTTGGCAGCGGAACTGGGAGCGCTGTCCTGCGATCATCTGGAATATAGTGACGAGACCGATCTGGCGGCCATGGCGATGCACGGCACAGTCGCAGTATTGTTGCCGGCCGCATTCTATTTTCTGCGCGAGACCCGCAAACCGCCGGTCGAACTATTGCGCAAACACAAAATTCCGATGGCGGTGGCCACCGATCTCAATCCCGGTTCTGCACCGGTTGCGAGCCTGCTCGCCGCGATGCACATGGCCGGCATCCTGTTCGGAATGACACCGGCGGAAATCCTGCTGGGCGTAACCCTGCACGCTGCAACCGCGCTCGGCCGATCCGGTAAAATCGGCGGCCTGACACCGGGACACCACGCCGATTTCAGCGTCTGGGATCTGCCGGCACCTGAATTTCTGACTTACCAGCTGGGTGGCCTGAAACCGACAGCGCTCTTCTTCAAAGGAAAACCCGCATGACCGCCAGCCTGCTGCTCAGTGGAGCCGACCTTACACTCAACGCACTCGCCAGCTTTGAAACAGACCGGCCGCGTGCCGGTTTGTCGGACAAAGCCCGTCAACAGATGCAGATCAGCGTTGATACCGTGAGGCGCGTCGTCGATACAGAACAGGTTTGCTACGGCATCAATACAGGTTTCGGTGCGTTGGCGCGCAAACATATCTCGCGCAACAAACTGATTCAGTTGCAGTACAACCTGGTCCGCAGCCACACCTGTGGTGTCGGTGAACCACTGCCGGCAACGGTAGTACGCCGCATCATGCTGCTCAAGGCCAACAGCCTTGCCGTGGGGAACTCCGGCATCCGGCCACAGGTGGTGGATACCCTGCTCGCACTGCTTAATCACGGAGTCGTACCGGTGATCCCCGCCAAGGGTTCGGTCGGTGCTTCCGGCGATCTCGCACCATTGGCACATCTCGCACTGGCGCTCATCGGCGAAGGTGAAGCGCTACACGAAGGCAAGTTATTGCAGGGCGCCGAGGTATTGAAAGCTGCGGGTGAGAAACCGGTACAACTCGAAGCCAAGGAGGGGTTGGCGCTGCTGAATGGCACCCAACTTTCGGCAGCACTGGCGATTGAGGGGCTGTTGCGCAGCCGCACGGCATTGCTCTCATCCATCGCGATCGGCGCCCTGACTGTGGAAGCCATGGCCGGCAGCTACAGCCCGTTCGACGCGCGTATCCATGCGGTCCGCAACCTGCCAGGCCAGATCAAGGTCGCGGAACTGTTCCGCAGCCTGCTCTCCGGCAGCGAGATCTGGCAGGCGCATCAGGGTTGCGACCGGGTCCAGGACCCTTACGCGTTACGCTGCATGCCGCAGGTCTATGGCGCGGTATGGGATACGCTCGCCCATGCGGCGGGCGTCCTGAGCCGCGAATGCAACAGCGTGTCGGATAACCCGTTGATATTCGGCGACGATGTGCTATCGGGTGGCAATTTCCACGCCGAGCCGCTGGCCTTCGTATCCGACTTCATGGCGATCGCTGCCACCGAACTGGGTAATATCTCCGAACGGCGCACCGATCTGTTGCTCAAGAAGATCAACCCGCGACTGGAACTGTTCCTGGCCCGCGAACCGGGAGTTGAATCCGGGTTCATGATTGCCCATGTCACGGCGGCAGCACTGGCTTCAGAGAACAAGACCCTGGCCCATCCGGCTTCGGCCGACACCATCCCGACTTCCGCCGGGCAGGAAGACCACGTCAGCATGGCGCCCTGGGCCGGGCTCAAGTTGCTGCGAATTCTGGACAACATCGACCATATCCTGGCCATCGAAGCCATGGCAGCCGCGACTGCAATCGACGCCCAGCGCCCGCTAGGCACCACCGCCGGGCTGGAGCCGGTTCAGAAGGCTATCAGGGAGCGGGTGCCCGCCCATGAAGGCGATCGTCGCCTGGACCGGGACATCACCGGGCTGGCCGAAGCCATCGGCACCGGCATTTTGTTGCGCTTCCTGCCTGCCGACGCCGTTTTGCCCGACTGAAAAAGCTTTTTGTCAGTTAAATAACTGAACTACCCGCCCTGCAGACAGTCTCAACCCAGGTTGTCGTGGAATATATCATCTATACGATATATTTCGGTTTTTGTGCTAGACTTTTGCTCGTATTGAGACTGGTTTTAGCGGTGCGACGCGATTAAGGCCGTACCGTGGACGAGGGTTAGTTATGACAACCTCACGCAATGTGGGGGAGTCCGGGGCCTCTTGTTTTCCCCCTTTGACAAGAGGCCCCTCTTTTTGTGCAGCTTGACTCTGGGACTCAGCAGCCGTACGCGGTAAACTTGGCGCCGTCCTGCGTATGCGCGGCTTCAGGCGCGCAGACATATCCGCCTACATCCCCTTTTTGGAGCTTCCATGCGTAGATCGCCCGCCTGCCTGTTAACGCTACTTTCGACTTTACTGCTTGCAAGTTGCGGCGGCGGCGGTGGCAGCTCTGGCCTTAATGTCTATATGGCAGACGCGCCAATTGACTCGGTCCTGGACGTAGTCATCACCGTGACCGGGATCCATGTCACCGGAACCAATGGCACGACGGATTTCACGTTTCCCTCTCCATCACCAATCGATCTGTTCCAGAACGGACAGGGCGGCATCTCGGTGTTCCTGCTTTCCGGTGGTCTTCTGGACGCGGGGAACTACCAATCCATTTCGCTGGATATCGATGCCAAGCAGGGCACCAGCGATTCCTACATCATCCTGCCGACCGATACTGTGGCCACTCCGGTGCATTCCCTGTATATCCCGACTGGCGACCCGACCACCATATCGGCGCCTATAAATTTCACCATGAAAAAAGGCGGGACCATGGGGATAACCATTGATTTTGACCTGCGCTCATCCATCGTTCAGGACCCGACCAATCC
>JBOIBL010000265.1:0-2568 GCA_050739495.1 Gammaproteobacteria bacterium
CGTCAGACCCGCGCGGAAGGCATCCGCCACGTACCAGATCCGATCGGGACCCGCGGCGCGCAGCTCGTGGCGCAGCATGTCCATGGCGCCCGGCGCCTTGAAGTCGGGGATCTTCTCGTTGAAGCCATCGGTGCCGGTCTCCAGGCCGCGCAGGGCCTTGTGCAGCGATTCCTGGAAGGTGCGGCCCATGGCCATCACCTCGCCCACCGACTTCATCTGGGTGGAGAGCCGCGGTTCCGCCTGGGGGAACTTCTCGAAGGTGAAGCGCGGCACCTTGGTGACCACGTAGTCGATGGCGGGCTCGAAGGACGCCGGCGTCGCGCCGCCAGTGATCTCGTTCCTGAGTTCGTCCAGGGTGTAGCCGATAGCTAGTTTGGCAGCCACCTTTGCAATCGGAAAACCGGTGGCCTTGGAGGCCAGCGCCGAGGAACGCGACACCCGGGGATTCATCTCGATCACGACCATCTTGCCGTCGACCGGGTTGATGGCGAACTGCACGTTGGAACCGCCGGTCTCGACGCCGATCTTGCGCAGCACCGCGATGGAGGCATCGCGCATGATCTGGTATTCCTTGTCGGTGAGCGTCTGCGCTGGCGCCACCGTAATGGAATCGCCGGTATGCACACCCATCGGGTCCAGGTTTTCGATGGCGCAGATGATGATGCAGTTATCCTTGCGGTCGCGCACCACTTCCATCTCGAACTCTTTCCAGCCCAACACCGATTCTTCGATCAGCAACTCGTTGGTGGGAGAAAGATCCAGCCCCAATTCGCATATCTCCATGAACTCTTCACGGTTATAGGCGATACCGCCGCCAGAACCGCCGAGCGTGAACGAAGGCCGGATGATGGTCGGGAAACCGATCTCCGCCTGCACCGTCAAGGCTTCGTCCATGTTATGTGCGAGACCGGCACGCGGTGAAGCCAGGCCGATCTCCGCCATCGCACGCCGGAACAGATCGCGGTCTTCCGCCATGTCGATCGCTTCGCGCGAAGCGCCGATCATCTCGACGCCGAATTTCTCCAGCACGCCTTCACGCACCAGATCCAGCGCGCAGTTGAGCGCAGTCTGTCCGCCCATGGTCGGCAACAGGACATCCGGACGTTCCTTCTCGATGATCTCTGACACTGCACGCCAGTGAATCGGTTCTATATATACAGCGTCCGCCGTTTCCGGATCGGTCATGATGGTGGCAGGATTCGAGTTCACCAGCACCACGCGATAGCCTTCCTCGCGCAGCGCCTTGCAGGCTTGCGCCCCGGAATAATCGAATTCGCAGGCCTGCCCGATGACGATGGGACCGGCACCGATGATCAGGACGGTTTTGATGTCAGTTCTTTTGGGCATGACTATGGTTCCGGAAATGCCTGTTGTTCATAAAATGCGTCGCGCGGCCGTGAAAAAGCGGGACGCCTTGCCGGCGCCGCTGTGTATTTACCAGGTACATAGGACTAGCTTGCCGTGGCAGCGGTTTTTGAACGCAACCCACGCGCCTGCATCGCGCGCACGAACCGTTCAAACAAGGGTTTCATGTCATGCGGGCCCGGACTCGCTTCCGGATGCCCCTGGAAACTGAACGCCTCGCAATCGGTGCGTTCCATACCCTGCAAGGTACCGTCGAATAAGGATTTATGCGTGGCCCGCAACACGGACGGCAGGCTCGATTCATCGACCGCGAAGCCGTGATTCTGACTGGAGATCATCACTCGTCCGCTATCGAGGTCGATCACCGGATGATTGGCCCCGTGATGACCGAATTTCATCTTGACCGTCTTCGCGCCGCTGGCAAGACCGAGCAACTGATGACCGAGACAGATGCCGAATACGGGGATCCCGGTCTTGAGGAATGTCCGGATCGCACTGATGGCGTAATCGCACGGTTCCGGATCGCCGGGGCCGTTGGAGAGAAACAAACCATCCGGATCGAGCGCCAGTGCATCCTTGGCACTGGTCATGGCTGGCACTACCGTTACACGGCAACCGAGATCTACCAGTATCCGCAGGATATTGCGCTTCACGCCGTAATCGTAAGCCACAACATGCAGCGCACCAGCAGGTGCGTTGGCTGACGAATTGGTTTCCAGCTGCCAGCTGCCTTCATTCCATTCATAACTGCTCGGCGTGGTGACGACTTTTGCCAGATCCATTCCCTTCAGACCCGGGAAGGCGCGCGCCTGCTTCAGCGCTTCGGCCTCGTCCGCTTTTGCACCAGCCATGATGCAGCCGTTCTGTGCACCATTGCGTTGCAGCAACCGGGTAAGTTTGCGGGTATCGATCCCGGCAATCGCGACGATACCTTCGCGTGCCAGGTAATCGCCGAGCGACATCTCGGAACGCCAGTTACTCGCCAACAGCGGCAGGTCGCGGATGATCAGTCCTGCCGCCATGATCTTTTCCGATTCACGGTCGGAGGCATTGACGCCGGTATTGCCGATATGGGGATAGGTCAGCGTGACGAGCTGGCGGGAATAGGACGGGTCGGTGAGGATTTCCTGGTAGCCGGTCATGGAGGTGTTGAAGACCACCTCGCCCACGCTTGTACCCGGATAGCCGAAGCCGTAGCCGTAG
>JBOIBL010000266.1:0-2232 GCA_050739495.1 Gammaproteobacteria bacterium
GTGTCGGGTCAGGTAAAGTCGGTTTTTCTTGCCTGCATCAGGAACGTCAGACCAAAACATGCCGCGACGATTGCCAGTTCAACCAGCAGCAAAGTCACCGCCGCCTGACTCCAGATCGCGGTCGGACCTTTCATGGTGTCGGCGATACTCGGAATGCGCGAGACGTAATACAGATAACCTTGCAGAAACAGATTGCAGATCACGGTCATAACGATGGTCCAGGCCATCGACTCGGACACCAGTGCGATCGCAAGGGTCAACGCATAACTGGCAAACAGTTCGGTGAGAGTGAGCACTGTAAAGGGAATTACGCCACCGGCATTGCCAAACTTGAGTAGCAGACACGAACCGGCCAGAAACAGGCTGAACGGAAGCAGATAGATCGACAGGTTCGCCAGCAGTTTGGCGGCCGTGTAATCGGTAATGGAGATCGGCAGACTCATCACGAACGGCAACGTGTGTTCGCTGTGCTCGGTGACGGTGGTGCCGATCACCAGATGCATGCCGAGAGCGATGACGACGGTGATCAGCAGCACACTGCCGAAGTAGAAATCGGTCTCGCTGCCCAAGGCAACGATGCCGATCGCGAGCAAGCCCGCCAGGAAATAGCCGGTGATCGGCCACCGGTACAGATACCAGTCCTTGAGGATCAGGCGTTTGATCATGAAGCTGTTCATAATGTGTGTCCGTCCCTTCTGCTCATTACACTCGCGACGAAGATTTCCTCGAGTTTCATGCTTTCCACCGCCTGCACGGTGATACCCGCATGCTGATACGCCGCATCCATCTCGGGTTGGTAATGGTTCGTGGTCAGCACAGTCATCCGCCCGCTGCCGGTTGTTGCGACGATATCGGGCAGCGCCGGCAGCGTTTTCCCGGCGGGAACTTCCAGCCGCAATCGGCGCCAGCGCTCCAGGAAGTTTTCCTTGTTGCCGGAATCGACGATCCGGCCGCGATCGATAAACGTTATCTGATCCGATATCTGTTCGACGTCGGCAGTGTTGTGTGAAGAGAACAACACCGTGCGGCGTTCATCCGCCAGCACTTCCATCAACGCGGCGAGCACTTCGTGACGTGCCACCGGATCCAGTCCGGTAGTGGGTTCGTCCAGCACCAGCAAACGCGGATGCCGCGCCAGTGCCAGCAACAACGCGGCTTTGACTCGTTGGCCATGCGATAGGCCTTTGATCTTCTGTTCCGCTCTCAGATCAAAACGCTTGAGTAATTCCCCGGCATAGCTGTTATCCCAGGTCGGATAAATTGAGCGAATGAAATTCATGTGCCAGGCCAGGGTCGCCGTCTTGTAGAGACGCATATCTTCGGAGACAAAACCGATGTCGCGTTTTGCCGCCGCTTGTTGTGCCGGAATGTCATGCCCCAGCACGCGCACTTTGCCGCGATCCTGACGCACCAGGCCCATGAGGATACGGATCGTGGTCGATTTACCCGCGCCGTTCGGGCCGATGAAACCGGTGATCCCGCCGCTCGGCAGTTCCAGGTTAATATCGTCGAGCACGAAGTGCGGGTAGCGCTTGCTTACCCCTTCCAGTTGTACCGCCAGTTCGCTCATTTCGGTTCCTTCTTCCACTGCACGACGGCTGCACGCAGCCGGGTTTCAAGTTCTGCGGGCGTCAGCCCCAGCAGGCCCACGAGCCGGGCGGCTTGTTCCAGATGCTGGGCCAGCTCGTCGTCGTAGAGCCGGGTTCCCAGGTTGGCGCCGTCCGCCACCCGCGAGCCCTTGCCCTGCTGGGTCACGATCACCCCTTCCCGTTCCAGCTCCGCATAGGCCCGTTTCACCGTGATCACGCTGACCCGCAGGGCCACCGCCAGTTGGCGGATGGAGGGGATTTCCTCCCCCGGCGGCCAATCCCCCACTGCCACCCGCTGCTTGATCTGTTCGATGATCTGCAGGTACATCGGGCGGCCATCGGTCTGCGAGATGACGAAGCCACTGTGTATATTCATATACTCAGTATATACAGTGTTTGGGGAGAGTCAAGGCGGGGGGAATTAAAAAACTAGAGCGACCGGGCCTCTTTTCCGTCATTCCCGCGGACGCCTACAGGGATGTAGGCGGTAGAGCGACGCAGGAGGCCAAAGCCGAAGCTGGAATCCATCTAACCCTTCGCCCCTTGCGGGAGACGACCACCGTCATTGCGAGGAACGCAGTGACGAAGCAATCCAAGAGTAACTGTGCGGCTGCGCCGCGCGAATCCCCGCATATATATCGAG
>JBOIBL010000267.1:0-1789 GCA_050739495.1 Gammaproteobacteria bacterium
CGCCGACATACACCGGTGCGAATTTCGCATCCGGACAGGCGAGCGGAAACACCGGCATCAATCTCAGCAAGCCGGCGAAACGGTTCATGAAGCTGTCGCCCGGCCCGAAGATCACACTGGGTTCGAACACCGTGACCTGAAACCGATCGGCTGCCGCCAGTACCCGGCGCGCAGCTTCGCCCTTGCTGCGCAGATAATGACTTGGGGCATCGAGACCGGCATTGAGTGCGCTCATGTGCAACAAGCGTCGCACCCCGGCGCCATCACAGGCATCCAGCACGTTTTGCGCGAGTTGAACATGCGCGCGCTCGAAACCGCGACCACGATGACCGTGTTCGTTGAGGATTCCAATCAGGTTGATGACGCCTTCGCAACCAGTGAATTCACGTATCAGCATCGCCGTATCGAATACATCGGCATCGATCATCTTCACGTCCGGCAACACCAGCAGTTCACGATGTCGCACGCTGTGACGGGTCAACAGTTTGATGTCGAAGCCGCGCTGCGCGAAGCGCACGACCAGCCGCTGGCCGACAAAGCCGCTGCCGCCGAGGATGCAAAGTCGGGGTCGGGACATGAACTGCCTGCCAGCGTCAGAAGACTGCGCTCAGCATAGCGCTTTGCTCAGGGTGCGCGCGCTACCCCGGCGGCAGCCTGCGGAACCGGTGTCGCAGGCACGGTGCCCAGCCGATCGGTCAGCGTCTGCGGCTTGCCGTGCAACCGCCAGTCGAACACCACGCTTTGCGCCAGCACCCGGCGCACATAGCTACGGGTCTGATCGTAGGGGATGGTGTCCACCCAGATATCGGCAGGCAGCGTGCTGCCGGTAAGCGGCAGCCACTCGGTGACGCGGGTCGTGCCGGCGTTGTAAGCGGCGGTCGCCAACGGTTCGCTGCCATCGAAATGCGCCAGCAGCCGGTGCATGTAATGACTGCCGAGGGTGAGATTGGTGTGCGGATCAAGCATGTCCGCATCGGCGTCAATGTTCACGCCGATGCTGCCGGCCAGATGTCGGCCGGTTTCCGGCATCAATTGCATCAGCCCCATGGCGCCGGCGTTCGACACCGCGCCCGGCAGGAACATGCTTTCGGCGCGGATCAGACCGTAAACCCAGGCCGGATCAATCTTGAGTTGCTGCAATTCCGGCAGCAGGGTTTTCTGATAGGCGATGGGATACGTGAACGCGAGATCCTGCCAACAACCTGCATTGGCGAACGTCCTGATGGTGCGGCCATACCAGTCCCACTCGGTCGCAAGCAGTGCCGCCTGGCAACGCGCCGGATTCGACAGGTTATTCACGCCGGCCTGCCATTCCTGTTCCGCATAATCGAACAGGCCCGCATACACGAGTTCGCGTGCACGCAGGAACGCCGGACGCGTGGCGAGCTGCGTCATGACATCGGCCGCGGGTTCACTGGTTTGCTGCGAGAACGTGTAGGCCTGATGCAGATGATCGGCGGCGAGATACGCGTAATAGTCATCGCCGTCTGCGAGCGTCTTATATATGGCGTCAGCCTGTGTGGTCCTGGCGGTCGCGGCCAGTGCGCGCGCTTTCCAGTAACGCCATTCATCTGTCGATGCCGCGCTGCCGAGACCTGCAATGGCTTTCAGTACGGTCGGCCAATCCTGTGCTCGCAGTGCAGTGCGCGCGCGCCAGCTCAACACTTCTGCGTCGGGCGCGGTGACATGCGCCAGCTGTTGTGCCGCGTCCGGCATCAGGTGCCAGGCATATTGCAGGGCGAGCAGGCGCTGCATGTCATCCTGATCGTCCTGCGCGAAATGATAATCA
>JBOIBL010000268.1:0-6672 GCA_050739495.1 Gammaproteobacteria bacterium
GGCGAAGGCGGTATTTTTGCCTTGCTTGCGCTGTTGGATCCTGATCAGGGGCGAGATGGCGGGCGTGATCATGGTTCCGCCATACAGCATCGCGGCGCCCGCGATACCGAGCAACAGCAGCAATTTACGCAGCCTGTGCTCCCGCCCCTGATCAGGATCCAACAGCGCAAGCAAGGCAAAAATACCGCCTTCGCCGCGGTTGTCCGCACGCAATATGAAGGTCATGTACTTGACGGAGATGATCAGTATCAGCGACCAGAAGATGAGCGACAGCACGCCATAGACGTTGAGTACGGAAACTGCCACCGGACTCACGCCGCTGAAACACTGGCGCAAGGCATAGATCGGGCTGGTACCGATGTCACCGTAGACGACACCGAGTACCGCCAGGGCCAGGGTGCCCGTCGTCTCGCTGTGAGGCGTTGCCGAAGGCGCCCGTTTCAGGGCTTCGCGTTGGGCATTACGCCCCAATCCGGTTTCAGTTGGTTGTGCCATCACACTTTCTGTTTGCGGCGGCGCGGACAGCATACGCCATGAGCGGGGGCGGCAAGGTGTTTTTATGCATTTTGCAGGGTCACCAATACGGCGATCGCAGCAGGGGAATTCGGCACCAACAGAATCTGGATGGTTTCCGGGGAAACTTCAGCGGGAAACCAGATACTCTGACCGGCAGTCAGATTCCATTCAGCGCTATCACGCAATTTCACGATCAGCCGACCATGCAGGCAATGACAAAAGAGGGTCTCCAGGCTCCGCTGCCAGGTCGCGGTAGCCGCACCGCCGCTGATCGCTTCACATCGATGCCCGAACTTGCCACGTGCGCTCATTACGTTGAAGTCGCGAACCGGTCCGTCAAGCAAGCGGCAGCGGGTCTGTACATCGCCTGAAAACCGCAGCGGCCGGTAATGACTGGAGACCTGTACCGACGGTTCATCCTGCATGGTGAGTTCCATGCCCTTGCCAGCGATCAGCATGATGCTGCGGTCATAGCCCGGGAATGCCGAGAATGGTCCGTCGGCCGCCACGTCGGCGATGCTGATGCGCCACAGGAACGGGTTGCCGCCGAGTCCGGCATCCGCTGGATACACGGCCAGTTCCCGGGTAACGCCACCGCCATTCTTCCATGACATGACACGCTGGTCCTGCACTTCCAGCAGCTGGATATTGCCGGTTAGCGTCTGCATGGGCTCAGCCGAGTGTCATGAGGTGGTATGCCACTGCGGCAGACCAGCGCCGCGGCAGCAAGCGATTGGACCAGACCATGAACGCATTCAGCCAGCCTGCTACTACGCTGGGTTTGCGTCTGAACATCGCCTTGAGGCCGATACGCACCACTGCCGGACTCTGCATCATCAACAGGCGCTGATACAACGTGGGTTTCTGGCCGGCAACCTGCAGAAATTCCGTGGCGGTCACGCCTGGCGAGAGCACCGTGCAACTGGTGTTGGTGCCGCGCAATTCATGATTGAATGCTTCACCGAAGTTGAGCACGAAACTCTTGGCCGCGCTGTAGGCAGCATAAGTCGGGGTCGGTTGATAGCCGCCGATGGAACTGACCTGCAGGATGTAGCCACCGTCGCCGGCCAGCATGTCCTGTGCGAACAATTTAGTGAGCTGCATCAGCGTCACGATATCCAGCATCAACATCTGCTGCTCGCGCTGCCAGGGAATCTGCATGTGTTCACCGAATACGCCGAAGCCGGCATTGTTGATCAGGATATCGACCTTCAAGCCGGCCGCTTTGATTCTGTCATGCAGCGCTTGTGCGGCATCGGCGATGCCGAGATCGGCGGTCATGATCTGTGCTTGTACCTGATGCCACTTGAGAATTTCATCGCGCACGGTCTGCAGACGACCTTCACGGCGCGCGACCAGAATCAGGTTGTAACCCATCGCGGCCAGCTGGCGGGCAAACTCGGCGCCGAGACCGCTGGAAGCGCCAGTAATCAGAGCGGTTTTAACGGCGGGCATTCTGGCGCTCCTGACGTGCGCGGGCCTCGTAGGCGAGTCCCATCAGCAGGGTACGCAAGGTATTCAATAACTGTTCTTCAAGATTGATACGGAACATTTCCATTCCGGGTTCCGCCAGCACTTCGCGCAATACGTCGGACGGTTCCGCCAGATGCTGGAAACCGATCACCAGCGCGTCGGTCTTCAACAACAGTTCCGTACCTTGTCCGGCTTGCAGAAACGGCAGGTTCTTTTCCAGCAGTTGGCCGGTATGCAGTACGCGCTCGCGCAAGCGGGTCTTGAAGCGTAGCGCGGTGGCGTGATCCACGTTGCGCTCCAGTACGGTGTGCAGGATCGCGATCAGGCGCAGGAATGCCGGGCGACGGGCAAGCGATTCGCTGACCAGTTGCAACAACCCTTCGATACTGCCCGCACCATGCTGTTGTGACAGGGCGGCATCGAGTTCGTCGAACCACCCGTCGAGTTCCTGTTCGTACAAGGCCAGGAACAGTTCTTCCTTGCTGCGGAAATACAGATACAGCGTGCCCTTGGCGACGCCGGTCTCGGCGGCGATATCGGCCATGCTTAATGCGTCGTATGAGCTGGAAGCGAAGCGCTGCATCGCGACTTGCAGGATGTCGGCGCGACGAGCCTGTTTCTGCTGATCGGTCATGGCGCGGTTGGCGATGGGCATGACTGGAATCTCTTCAATAACAATATGCTGCTTTTATAAATGACCGATGGTCATTTGTCAATCGGGTATGCCTTATTCCCCAAGTGTTCAGTTAACGTGTTGCCGCGACGCACGGGTACCTTGAACCACCGCGTATCAGTAGCCTGCAATCGCAGGCTGATTCCCCCTTTGAAAAAGGGGGATGAAGGGGGATTTAAGAAATGAAAATCCTCCCCCACCCTCCTTTTTCAAAGGAGGGGGTTGAAAGAGCAAGCTGTAGCACGCTGCGATACCGATTCCTGCCCATCGTTCAACATTTTCACTGAACGCCTAAGCCTTATTCCGGCACCAGCCAATTCACCTCACTTTGCCCCTGAGCCGGCGCCAAAGTCCGGGCCAGGAACGCCAGCAGGTCGGCAATGCTTTGATCGGTTTGCCAAGGTGGGTTGACCACGACCATGCCCGAGGCCGTCAAGCTGGCGGCGGTCACCGGGCCTATCGCGAGCTGTGCCACCAATAACCGGGTCATCCCCGACTGGCGCAAGCGGCGATGAAAGCGCGCAATCACGGCCGGATCCTTGACTGGATACCAGAGGGCATAGACGCCGTCGGGCCAGCGCGTATGCGCGGCAATACAGGTTTCCGCGAGCACACTGAATTCATCCTCGCGTTCAAACGGCGGATCCATCAGCACCAGCCCGCGCCGTTCCGGGGGCGGTACCAGGGCCCGGATCATCTCGTAGCCGTCCCGCTCATGCACCGCCACCCGCCGGTCGCGATGGAACTGCTGCCTGAGCAACGCCGCTTCTTCCGGATGACGCTCGGCGACGATCAACCGGTCGTGGTCGCGGGCCAAGGCTGCCGCGATAGCCGGCGAGCCGGGATAATGTCGTGGTATCGCCTCGGCCGGCTCACCCTGATTGAAGCCCATGACAATCCGGTGCAGCTCGACCAGAGGTGCCGGAACATTGCCTTTCACCCGCCACAGGCGCCCGATCCCGGATTCCGCTTCGCCGGTCTTCGCCGCCATCCCGGCGGCGGTGTCATAGAGTCCGGCGCCCGCATGAGTGTCGTAATAACACCAGGGTTTAGGCTTGCGCGATAGCGCCTGCAACAGGCTCACCAGTACGCCGTGTTTCATGATGTCGGCGAAGTTGCCGGCGTGGTATGCATGCCGATAATTCATCCGGACAATCCTAAAAATTGTTCTTTTGCTTTCTGGGGGTGTTAAAAATACCCTCGAAAGCTTCATGTATTGGCATATACACTCCAGTTTCTCGGGCATTTTTGCCTACCCAGAAACCAAAACCCCTGATTTTTAGAACTGCCCGAACGCCGATATTCGCATAAAAAGACTTGGTATGATGTCCGCACTTCTCGCCAGGCAGAACTACATCATGCGCATGCTCAGGCAGATTGACCCCCTGCATTGGCTGCTGCTGGCACTCGGCTGCATCTATACGGCGGCCCTGTTCAATCACGGCCCGGTGCCTTCGATGGAACCGCGGTTTGCGGAAGCCGTGCGCGAGATGCTGGCGCGTGGTGAATATCTGGTGCCGATCAAGAACGGCGTACCGTATATCGAATACCCGCCGCTGTATTTCTGGCTGGCCTTGCTCGGCAAGGCCGCCGGACTGCCGCTCATGGCAGCAATCCGGCTGCCCGCCTATATAGGTTTCCTGTTGTGGACCTACTGGCTGACCCGCCTGCAACGCGACCTGTTCCCGGAATGGCCGCGCGCATTTCTGGCACTGATGGCAGCGGCACTGCCCGCGGTACTTTATAACTTCTTCACCGCGCAGTCCGACAGCCTGCTGATGCTGGGCACCCTGATCGCATTCACCGGTTTCGCGCGTTTCCGTACCGACCGGTTGTCGAAACGTTTCCCCTGGGAACTCTGGCTCGGTGTGTTGCTCGCCACCGCGGCCAAGGGCCCGGTCGGCATGGCCATCACGCTGCCACCGATGGCGATCGAGATCTGCCTTGCTGCTTTCCTCACCGCGCAACCGGTGATGAGTGACGGCAAGACACCGCGTGAACGGTTGCGATGGATCGTGCAGGAAGCTTGGCGCATGGCGCCGATACGCGGTGTCTCACTGGCATTGCTGGGCATCGTCCCCTGGTACATCGCTGCGGGCTTTACGCTGAACTGGGAATTCGTACGCGCGGTACTGGTTTACCAGAACTTCACCCGTTTCGTCTCCGGTTTCGATCATCTGCAACCGTGGTGGATGTATGGCCAGACTATCTGGGGCGATCTGCTGCCGTTGTCGCTGTTGTTACCGTTCGCGTTATTCTTCGGCTTCCGCTTGCGCTTCCTGAGCGCGTTTCGCTGGCGCATGCCGCTCATCTGGGCGCTGTTCACCATCCTGTTCTTTACCATCTCTGCTTCAAAGCAGAGCAAGTACATCCTGCCGGCCGCACCGGCGTTCGCGATCCTGGCATTGGCAGTCATTGATCCGTTATTCATCAACGAGAATCTGCACCGTCTGGTGCGACGTTTATTGATCGGTTTCGCCTGTGCCGTGCTATTGCTGTTCGCGGCGGCTGTATTCATCTGGTTACCGTTGCACAAACATCGTATCGGCGGCGCAGACGGTTTCGCACAAATACGCACGACGGTCGCGAGCGCGCCGGGCAAAATCGTAAGTTTCCAGTGGCCGCGCTCCATGACCCTGTATGAACTCGGCGCGCCGATGCCCTATGTCCGTTCCAGCCGTACGCTGTATCAGGAAATCCATGACGGTGAAATCAAGCCGGGTGATTACGTGCTGGTGGACGTGAAATACCTGCCTGCCGGGGGCGAAGCCAATGACATGAAACTGCTACCGGCTCCGGTCGCACCGTGGTTCGAGAAAGTGCTGGAAGTGAAAGCCGAGGATCCGATGGTGCTGTATCGAGTGCTACCGGGGGCGAGCAAACAACCGTTACCACAGACGCCGGAACCGGCGCCCGCGCAATGGTGGTGGCAGTTCGATACGGATTGAGATTCAATGCCGAATCAGGAGTTTGCGATCCTTGATCGATCATGTTGCCGGTTTTTGCTGTAGCAAGCGCTTCAGCAAACTTCGTACCGGTGTATTGATCATGATCACGCCCATCAATAGCACCACCATCCCGACCATCTGCGCAGGGTTCAGGGTTTCGCCCAAGCCAACCCACCCCAGAATCACCGCGATCACCGGATTCACATACGCAACAGTGCTGAGTTTGTCGGGCGTCGTCTGCCGCAACAGCCATACATAGGTACTGAACGCGAGACAGGAACCGAACGCTGCCAGATACAACATCGCACCGATGCCACGCACGGTCCACTGCCAATACGCTCCTTCACCGCTCAGTAATCCCACACACAGCAGCACCACGCCGCCGAACAGCATCTGCATCGCAGCAAACATCAGCGGGGGCGTCTTGATATCGAGCGAGCGTCCATACATGGCGCCAGCCGCCCAACACACGGTCGCGACAAGAATGGTGAATTGGGCGCCGAGATGTTCGAAACTGAAACCGTGTCCCGGTACGAACATCAATATCGCACCCATGAATCCCAACACCAATCCGGTCTTGGCACGCAAACCAAGTGCGTGCCCGTGCTGACCGAAAGTGCCGAACCAGGCGATCCACAACGCTGAACTCACGGAGATCAACGCGGCCTGATTCGACGGTACCCAGTTCTCTGCCCAGGTGGTAAAACCGTTGGCACACACCATCATCAGCGTGCCCATCACCATGGCCGGAATCCAGTCCCTGGAGCGCCAGGGTGGCAGGCCGCCACGCAAGGTGGTCCACGCGAGCAAAACGCTGCCTGCCAGCGTGAATCGCAACCCCGCCAGCAGTCCGGCCGGCAGATCCTTCACCCCGATACGGATTGCGAAATAGGTGGAGCCCCAGACGACGTAGACCACCGCAAACGCCGCCAAAAGCCGCAGGCGGTGACGCGGATCGGTGGGCATGACAGCAGTCCTTGTAGCGAGACACCCGGGGGGCAGTTGCGCTATGGTACACGCCAACTCCGGCGGCGGGTGCCGCCAGTTGAATGGGCTCCGTCC
>JBOIBL010000269.1:0-12890 GCA_050739495.1 Gammaproteobacteria bacterium
GTGGTGGCAAACATCGCCGGATGACCGGGGACGTCGCGATGACCGACCATGCGAATCCAGTTGCGGTCCTGCAGGGTCTTCATGATGTGGGTGCTGACCGTGACACCGCGCACCTCTTCGATCTCGCCACGGGTGATCGGCTGCCGGTAGGCGATTAGAGCAAGCGTTTCCAGCAAGGCGCGCGAATACCGGGCCGGACGTTCTTCCCAGAGCCGCGAGACCCAGGTCGACAAAGTCTGCTTGATCTGGATGCGGAAACCGCTCGCGACTTCGTTGAGCTCGATACCGCGATCGGTATATTCGGCGCGTAACGTTTCCAGCGCGGCACGTACTTCGGTGCGCTCGGGGCGTTCGGCATCCGTGAACAGCGCCAGTAATTCATCCAGACTCATGGGTCTGCCGGCTGCCAGTAACGCCGCTTCGACGATATTCTTGAGCGGCTGCGTGTCCTGCGTCATCATTCCTCTCCCTCAATCTCGACCGTTGACAGGTCAACTACTTCAGCGGCAGTCGCGGCTTTCACATGGATCGGACCGAACGCTTCCGCCTGTACCAGTTCGATCAGTGCCTGCTTTATCAGCTCCAGCAAGGCCATGAACGTGACCACTACCCCGCGGCGACCTTCCTGCGGTGTGAATAGCTTGGTGAATTCACGGAATTCGGCTGTCTGCAGACTGCTCAGCACGTCCGCCATGCGTTGTCGTACCGACAACTGATCCATCTGCACGTGATGGTGCGTGAACATGTCGGCACGGTGCAGCACGTCCTTGAACGCAATCAGCAATTCCTTCATGGAGACTTCCGGCACCAGCCGCACCACCTTGCGCTCCATGACTTCGGCAGCCGCCGGATAGACGTCTCGCCCCACCCGCGGCAGCGCATCGATGTCTTCCGCCGCCGCCTTGTAACGTTCGTATTCCTGCAGACGGCGGATCAGTTCGGCACGCGGATCTTCTTCGTCGCCCTCTTCGATGGGTGGACGCGGCAACAACATCCGCGATTTGATCTCCGCCAGCATCGCCGCCATCACCAGATATTCCGCAGCCAGTTCGAGTCGCATCTCCTTCATGAGATCGATGTATTCCATGTACTGGTGCGTGATCTGCGCGATAGGAATATCGAGGATATCCAGGTTCTGGCGCCGGATCAGATACAGCAAGAGATCCAGCGGACCTTCGAACGCTTCCAGAAACACTTCGAGCGCATCGGGTGGAATGTAGAGGTCGCGCGGCATACTGGTGACCGGCGAACCCAGCACCATCGCGAACGGCATCTCACCTTGCTGCACTTGTTCGACACCCGGCATCACCGGCATGGCGACGACCGGTTCGCTGTCGTTTCCCGGTTGTTGTGGTGTGGTGCTCATCGGTAATTCAATCCCATGGCCTGGCGCACTTCTTCCATGGTATCGCGCGCCGCATCGCGCGCGACTTCGCAGCCTTCGTTGATGACACTGCGCACCATCTCCGGATTGGCCTCGATCTCCAGTGCACGTTCGCGGATCGGTTTGAGTTCTTTCAACACGCTGTCTATCACCGGCTGTTTGCAATCCAGGCAGCCGATACCGGCAGTGGTGCAGCCTTTCCAGGCCCAGTCGCGAACACCCTGATCGGAATAGATTTTGTGGAATTCCCAGACCGGGCATTTTTCCGGATTGCCTGGGTCAGTGCGACGCACGCGCGCCGGATCGGTCGGCATGGTACGCATCTTCCGCTCTACTTCTTCCGGTGCTTCCCGGAGCGCGATGGCATTGTCGTATGACTTGGACATCTTGCGACCGTCGAGGCCCGGCATCTTCGCCACTTCCGTCAGCAAGGGTTTCGGTTCGGTGAGGATGGTGCGACCGCCACCTTCCAGATAACCGAACAAGCGATCACGATCACCCAGCGTCAGATTCTGGTTGCCGTTGATGAGCGCCTGCGCGGTTTGCAACGCTTCGGTATCGCCCTGTTCCTGATAGCGCTTGCGCAGTTCCGAATACAGCTTGCCGTTTTTCTTGCCGAGTTTCTTCACCGCGTTCTCGGCCTTGCTCTCGAAGTCGGGCTCGCGACCGAAAACATAATTGAAGCGTCGCGCGATCTCGCGCGTGAGTTCAACGTGCGGGACCTGATCTTCGCCCACCGGCACCAACCCTGCCTTGTAGATGAGGATGTCGGCACTCATCAGCACGGGATAACCGAGGAATCCGTAGGTCGCCAGATCGCGGTCCTTGAGTTGCTCCTGCTGATCCTTGTAGGTCGGCACGCGCTCCAGCCAGCTGATCGGCGTAATCATGGAAAGCAGCAGATGCAATTCCGCATGTTCGAGGATGCGCGACTGGATAAACAGTTTCGCCTTGCCGGGATCGACGCCGACCGCGAGCCAATCCACCAGCATCTCCCACACCGCCGGTTCGATCTCGCGCGCGTTCTCGTAATTGGTGGTGAGCGCATGCCAGTCAACCACACAGAAAAAGCACTCGTACTCGTGCTGCAGCTTGAGCCAGTTCTTGAGCACCCCGTGCAGATGGCCGAGATGCATGCGTCCGGTAGGGCGCATGCCTGACAGGATCCGGTGGTTATCGGTGCCGAGTGGCGTATTCAATTATTTCTCCCGAAAAAAACGCACATCACATGAGCATGCCGAGCAAGGCGGCAAATTCATTACCGCCGAGCCCCGTGGCCGCGCCCAGCGCTCCAAGCAGGATGCTTACCGGCGGCCAGAGCAAAAAACCCAGAACATTGGTGACGATCAATCCCAACAGGATGAAGAATCCGTACGGTTCGATGCGGTCATAGACCCGCGCCCATTCGCGCGGCATCAGTCCGCTCGCGACCCGGCCACCATCCAGCGGCGGCAGCGGCAGCAGGTTGAAGACCATCAGCAGGATATTGACGAAGATCCCCGCCACGCCCAGCAGTGCCAAGGGCAAGCTGATATGCGCGGCACTCGCCGGCAGATACAGGCTGATGCGCGCCACCATGCTCCACAAGATCGCCATCAAAAGGTTCGCCATGGGCCCGGCGGCGCCGACAATCGCCATGTCGCGACGCGGATGCTTGAAGTTGCGAGGCGAGATTGGCACCGGCTTGGCCCAGCCGAACAGAAAGCGGCCCGGCAGCAGCAGCAGGATCGCAGGCACCAGGATGGTCCCGATCGGGTCGATGTGCTTGAGCGGGTTGATGGTCAGCCGGCCCAGCATGCGCGCGGTCGGGTCGCCCAGCCGGTTCGCCACCCAGCCATGCGCGGCTTCGTGGAGCGTGACGGCTAGCAGGACGGGGATTACCCAGATAGCGATTTTTTGAATCAGGTTCAGGTCAGACATCGCGGCATTATACGGGCCGCACTGCGCTTGCGCATGGTCTCCCGGCTCAAGCCGCCAGAAATGGCGCCGGATCCCCACGTCCCTCGCGCACGATGTGTGGCGCCCCGGTCGAGATGTCCACCACTGTGCTGGGCTGGAATCCACAGGGACCACCGTCGATGACGAGGTCAACTTGATGTTCGAGGCGACTGCGCATCTCGTCCGGGTCGGTGAGCGGCGCGTCATCGCCGGGCAGGATCAGGGTCGAACTCATGAGTGGCTCACCCAATTCTCCGAGAATCGCCTGTGCGATCACGTTATCCGGAATGCGGATGCCGATGGTCTTGCGCTTGGGATGCTGCAAGCGGCGCGGCACTTCGTGCGTGGCTTGCAGGATGAAGGTGAATGGTCCCGGGGTATGGGCTTTCAGCAGGCGGAAGGTCGGGTTATCCACCCGCGCATAGGTAGCAATCTCGGACAGGTCGCGACACACCAGGGTGAAATTGTGGTCCTTGCCCGCTGCCCGCAGTACCCGGATGCGATCCATGGCCGCCTTGTCACCCAGTAAACAGCCGAGTGCGTAGCAGGAATCCGTGGGGTACACGACTACCCCGCCGGCACGCAGGATTTCCACTGCCCGATGTACCAAGCGGTGCTGGGGATTTACGGGATGGATAGTAAAGAACTGACTCACAAGCGCCTCTAAAAAACGATCTTTTGCTTTCTGGCGGTGTTTTTGACCATGGATGGTTTTACATTACGGAGGACATGGATGTCCGGGAGTAATGCAAAATGACCTCGAAAGCCACATGTATTGACATATACACTCCGGTTTCTCGGTCATTTCTGCCTACCCAGAAACCAAAATCTCTGATTTTTAGAGACACTTGGCCGCTGGGTTCTTAACAGCGCCTTATCACAGCAGCGGCCCGAATGCGCTATCATAACGGCCTTTTCGAGCACAGACGCCGCCTGATGTCCTCATTACTGGAATTCCTGCTGCTTGCCGCCTTCTTCGGTGCCTATGTCTGGCGCGGAATTTTCTTTGCCACCGGCGTACTGATGGTCGGCAGCATCGTGGTATTGGCCGTGTCTTACTGGCGCACCCGCAAACTGGAACCGATGCCCCTGGCTGTCACCGTGTTGGCGCTGGTGCTGGGTGGTGTGACCCTGATCTCGCACGATCCGGTTTTCATCAAGTGGAAGTTCAGCATCGTCGAGTGGCTGTTCGGACTGGTATTTGCCGGCAGCCATTTCATGCAGCGTCCGTTGCTGCAGAAAATGCTTGGGTCGCAGATTGCGTTGCCATCGCCGATATGGAAACGGCTCAATCTGATGTGGGCCGGGTTCTTCCTGCTGCTCGGCTGCGTGAATGTCTTCGTCATCTACCACTTCGATACTGCCGCCTGGGTGCAGTTCAAGGTCTGGTGGTCAACCGGTGCGATGCTGGTGTTCGTGGTCCTGCAAGCGCTGTACATGAGCCGCCACATACAGGATCAGCAAGCGCAATGAGCATGTGGTACGCGATCCTGTCGGAAGACGTGCCGGATTCGCTGGCGCTGCGTACCCCGGCACGACCGGCGCATCTGCAACGGCTCGAAGCCCTGAAACAGCAAGGCCGCTTGTTGCTCGCCGGCCCGCATCCGGCGATCGATGCCGAAGATCCGGGCCCGGCTGGTTTCACCGGCAGTCTGGTCATTGCTGAATTCGCTTCGCTCGAGGAAGCACGGCAATGGGCGGCTGCAGATCCGTATGCAGCGGCAGGTGTGTATGCGAACGTGTCCGTCAAACCGTTTCGCAAGGTGCTGCCATGAGCAGCGATCGTGTGGAACGCATCCGTCAGGAATTGCAGCAGCACCTGCAACCGCAATTCCTGGAAATCGTGGATGACGCGGCACAACATATCGGTCATGCACATGCAGGTGGCGGGCATTTCACGGTCCGGATCACCTCCGCTGCATTCAGAGGCAAACCTCGTTTGCAACGCCATCGCATGGTGTATGCGAGCCTGGAACCCCTGATGCAGGATGGTATCCATGCCCTGAGCATCAAGGCTCTGACTCCTGAAGAAACTCTTTCTGTCTAACTCACCCAACGTACGAGGAATCTGTATGCGCATCTCATTTCCATGCTTCATGCTGATCGCCAGCGCAGTGCTGATGCTGGCAGCATGCAATGGCGGCAAGAACACCGATACCAGCACCGTGCTGGCGACCGTGAATGGCACGCCCATCACCAACGACATGTTCCGCGCCTATGTCCGCACGCTGGCAGGCGGTCAGGAGCCGCAGCTCGATGCCCAGAAGCGCAAACTGGTGCTCGACCGTCTTATCGACATGACGGTGCTGGCCCAGGATGCCGAGAAAACCGGTCTGGAAAAGGATCCCAAAGTTGCCGCGGAACTCGCCGTGCAGCATTCCGGTCTGTTAGCACAATCGCAGGTACGTCAGTTTCTGGACAAACATCCGGTAACCGACGACCAGATCAAGGCCGAATACGACAAGCGTATGAAGAGCATGCCGGGTCAGGAGTTCCGTGCCCGCCACATCCTGGTATCGGATGAGAAACTGGCCAAGAGCATCATCGCTCAACTCGGCAAGGGCGCCGATTTCGCCAAGCTGGCGAAGAAATATTCTTCCGATGGTTCTGCCAAGAGTGGTGGTGAGCTCGGCTGGTTCTCGCCAGATCAGATGGTGCCACAGTTCTCCAAGGCGGTTGAACAGCTGAAGAAAGGCCAATACACCAAGGCCCCGGTGCACACCCAGTTCGGCTGGCATGTCATCCAGCTGGAAGATACCCGCAGCACACCTGCTCCGTCGCTGGACAGCGTACGTCAGCAGCTCGAGAACGAACTGCAGGGCAAGACCATTCAGGACTATGTGAATGGTCTGCGCAATGCTGCCAAAGTGGACATCACGACACCTGCCGCCAGCAGCACGGCGGCACCCGCCAAGGCAGCGCCGGCGCCGAAACCAGCTGACAAGTAAGTAGCTGCATCAAGTCGAATGAAAATGGCCGGCTAATTAGCCGGCCATTTTTTTGGCGCCAGTAAAAATCGAACGTCAATGTCGGTTTTGCAGAATTGCGAACACCGCGCGAATCTTTTCCAGACGGTCACGATTTGCGCCGATATTGAAAAGCCCCAGCCGTGCAATCGAACGCATTTCGATATTGTGCGTCGCGGGTGACAGATAGAATTCCACTTCGTCAACAGCTGAGTCCGGCTGGTAATAATACTGGGACGACCGGCTATTGTGGTTTTCAGTCGGATATTCGACCCGCAGATAGGTGCTGTGATTGGAAACCAGACGTGCGTCGCCCACCGCGTAGATCGCCTTGATCAGATCGAGTCTGGCCTGACCGCGATTACTGGAATAGCTGATCGGCTCGATGAAATGGTCCGAATCCGGTGCCTGGGTGGAAATACAATCCCGCTTCGGCGGACATGGCGATAGCTTCCCCTGCCGGACACCGAAATCCGGCGTCAATACCGTGCTGCAAGCGCTCAGCGTGAGCGCCAGCAAGACGACAAAACCTGTTCTTATGTAATACATGTCAGCGCCATTCTATCAAACCCCCGTCTGCCGTCACCTCATCCATCAAGTAGCCGCCGGAACCCGGCTTCGTCCAGTATCGGGACCCCCAGTTTCTGCGCTTCTGTCAGTTTTGACCCGGGTTCCGACCCTGCCACCACATAATTGGTCTTCTTGGACACGCTGCCCGTCACCTTGCCACCCAAAGCCTGAATCTGCTGTTTTGCCTCATCGCGCGTCATGCCTGCCAGGGTTCCGGTCAACACGAACGTCTTGCCGGCGAACGATCCCGAAACCGTACCTGCGCTGCGTGCTGTATCCGGCCACTTGACACCCGCCTTGCGCAGACCCTCGATGACATGGCGATTGCCTGACTGGTGGAAAAATGCGCCGACCTGCTCCGCTACGGTCGGACCGATACCCGGAATCTGGCGCAGCTCAAGTCCGGCCAACTGTTTTTCCATTTCACTGTGAGGCAGATCATGCAGCGCGATGCGCTGTTTTTCATATTGCAATGCGGCCGTTTCCAATGCCTCCATGCTGCCGAAATGTGCGGCCAGATCCGCGGCAGTGGTCTCACCTACAGTCGGGATACCGAGCGCGATCAGGAACCGCGTCAAAGTGGTTTGCTTGCTGGTTTCGATTGCTGCCAGCAGCTTGGCCACCGATTTCTCACCCCAGCCTTCACGGGTTTTCAATTGCTCTGCGTGTTTAGCCAGACGGTAGATGTCGACCGGTGAAGTCAGCAGCTTTTCATCTGCCAGTTCTTCAACGAGCTTCTCACCCAGGCCTTCTATATCCATGGCACGGCGCGAGGCGAAATGACGCAAGGCTTCCTTGCGCTGCGCGGCGCAGAACAAGCCGCCAGTACACCGCGCCACCGCCTCGCCTTCAGGCCGGATGACCTCTGAGCCGCATACCGGACAGTGCTTTGGCAGCCGTACTGGTTTCGCATTGCGTGGACGCCTGGCGATAACTACGTTCACGATCTCGGGGATCACGTCGCCCGCGCGACGCACGATCACGGTGTCGCCGATGTGGATATCCTTGCGTTCCACTTCGTCCATGTTGTGCAGCGTGGCATTGCTCACCGTTACCCCGCCGACGAAAACAGGTTCCAGCCTTGCCACTGGTGTGAGCGCACCGGTGCGACCCACCTGAAATTCAACCGCGCGCAACTTGGTCATCTGTTCCTCGGCCGGAAACTTGTGCGCCAACGCCCAGCGCGGCGCACGCGCTACAAAGCCGAGTTCACGTTGTTGATCGAGCCGGTCAACCTTGTACACCACGCCATCGATCTCGTAGGGCAGACCGGCCCGCCGTGCGGCCATCTCGCGATGGTAGGCCAGGCAACCCTCCACACCCTCGACGGTATGAATGTACTTCGAGACGGGAAATCCCCACGTGCGCAGTTGCTGCAGGATGAGGCTGTGGCGTGGCGGCAAGGTGTCCGGTCTTACCAGCCCCACACCATATGCATAAAATGAAAGATGCCGGTTCGCGGTGATGCGCGGGTCCAGCTGTCTCAGGCTGCCAGCCGCAGCGTTGCGCGGGTTGGCGAACAACTTGTCGCCCTGCTTCTCGGCAGTTGCGTTGAGTTTCTCGAAGTCCGTCTTCGCCATATAGACTTCACCGCGCACTTCCAGCAGCGCGGGATAGTCACTCCCGACCAGGCGCAGGGGGATCGATTGCACGGTACGCACATTGTGGGTGACGTCCTCGCCGGTGGTGCCGTCGCCGCGGGTGGCCGCGCTGACCAGCAGTCCCTGTTCATAGCGCAGACTGATCGCAAGCCCGTCCATCTTGGGCTCCGCGACATAGACAACCCGCTGTTGCTGGCCCAGTCGCTCACGCACCCGGCGATCGAACTCGCCCACCTCTTCGTCACTGAAGGCATTGTCCAGCGACAACATCGGGATCTCATGGCGTATTTCCCCGAATGACTTCACCGGCGCGCTGCCCACACGCTGCGTGGGTGAATCAGGGGTGATCAGCGCGGGATGTGCCTCTTCGAGGGCCTTGAGTTCGCGGAACAGCTTGTCGTACTCGCTATCCGGAATCTCCGGGGCGTCCAGCACGTAATAACAGTAATTATGATGATTCAGAATCTCGCGTAACGCATCGACACGTCGCACGATTTCCTTGCTCGCCGCTCCCGCCACGTCAGCTCCGTTGCCGCAGTTGCAGGTGCCGCTGGAATTCGATGATACGTTCCCGGATATGATGCGCGGTCTGTCGGGTCAGGGTGCTGCGCGTCTCATCCAGCACTTCACCACCGAGTTGCTGCGCGAGATGTCGTGCGGTAGTCAGCATGTCGGCATAAGCATCCACGCCGTCCTGATACCCGGGCAATACCAGGAACAGCGTCAGACCCGGCAAGCTCTGCCCCGCCAATGCCTCGGGATCCAATGCGCCCGGCTCGACCATGTTGGCGACGCTGAATACCGATTTATCCGGATCACCCTTGAGCAGGCGATGGAATATCCGGTAGTGCCCATATTTGAGACCGGTGGCATTGAAGGTTTCCAGCACTTTTGTGCCATCGAATGAAGCGCCCTCCCGTGCTGCGACATGCAAAGCCAGGATCAGTTGCTGACCGCTGGCATCCGGATTACCCGAACGGGTATCCGCGGCGACGTGGGGCGCAGACTCATCGGGTGCCGGGATATCATCAAATTCATCCCCACCCTGGGTGGGGTTGTTGAATACGGGAGATTTGCGTCGTAACTTGCCGGATCCTTCCTCACCACGTTTGCGGCTCTGGCGCGACAACAGGTAAACGCCGGTGATAATCACCGCGCCGATCAAGACCAGAATCAGGCGCAGTTCCCACATAGTGCATCACATCGCCGCGATACGTACCGCTTCGTCCACGTCCACCGCCACCAGACGCGAGACTCCGGGTTCATGCATGGTGACACCGACCAACTGGTTCGACATTTCCATGGTTCCCTTGTTGTGGGTGATGAATACAAACTGCACCCGATCCGACATGCCGCGCACCAGATCGCAGAAGCGTCCGATGTTGGCTTCGTCGAGCGGCGCATCCACTTCGTCCAGCATACAGAACGGCGCCGGGTTCAGCTCGAAAATCGAGAATACCAGCGCCACGGCAGTGAGTGCTTTCTCGCCACCGGACAACAGATGGATCGTGCTGTTACGTTTACCGGGCGGGCGCGCCATGATTGCGACGCCGGCATCCAGCAACTCATCGCCAGTCAATTCCAGATAGGCATGACCGCCGCCGAACAGTTTCGGGAAGCTGGCCTGCAGACCGGAATTCACGCGATCGAAAGTCTCCTTGAAACGGGTGCGGGTTTCGCGATCGATCTTGCGGATTGCATTCTCGAGTGTGGTCAATGCTTCGGTGAGATCGGCCAGTTGCTTGTCGAGGTATTCCTTCTTTTCCGAATCCTTGGCGAAATCCTCGATCGCTGCCATGTTGATCGGACCGAGCCGGTTGATCTTCTGTTCAATCTCCGCCAGTCGCTCTGCCCAGGTTTCCAGCATGGCATCTTCGGGCATGGCTTCCAGCACCTGCTCCAGTGCATAACCTTCTTCCGTGAGCTGCTCGACGATGGTCTGACGGCGGACCCGCAATTCCTGACTGCCAAGCCGCAGCTGCTGGACTTCATCGCGCAGGGTCTCCGCGCCACGTTCTTTCGCCAGGCGCGTCTGTTCGAGTTCACGCAGTTTCTCGGCCAGGTTCTCCACCGCATGCCGGGCTGCGGCCAGTTCCGCATCCATGCGGGTGCGCTGCTCGAGCAACCTGGCCAATTCCGATTCCTGCTGTTTGATCGGCGCTGCCGCTTCATCGATGGCGCGTTTCAGTTCTTCGGTGCGTGATTCCAGCTGTGCGAGCTGGGTCTGCATCCGGGCCATGTTCTGCCCGGTGGATTCCTTGAGGGAACGACGCGATTCCAGTTTCAGCGCCAGCTCGTGTGCAGATTCACGGTCGACTTTTGCCTGTTCGCGCGCCGCATCCAGTGATGCACGCAGACTGTCGCGTTCCTGCTGCAGTACCTCGCGTTGCTGTTCGAGCTTGTGCAGAGTCTCCACTGCCTGCTCGATGCGGTGGCGCGCTGCCTTCAGTTCAGCCTCGGCGTTGCTGATAACTTCGGCCAGTTCCTGCTTCTCGTGATCCAGGTTGTCGATACGTTGCGTCACCTGCTGCAACTGCGTGCGGGCAGAATTCAGACGCGCATTGACATCTGCGGTATCCCGGTGGGCACGGTTCACGTCACCCTGCAACAGATCACGACGTGCCTCGAAATCCTTGAGGTCATCACGGGCTCGCTGCTGCTGAGTAGTAGCGTCACTGACCTGACGCTCGATCGTCTCGATAGCCTGGCGGATCTGTTTCAATTCCTGTTCGCGCGCGATCACACCTGCGCGTTCATCCTGTTCGCGGATCACCCGCGCCCAGTGCCGTCCCATCCAGATTCCGTCGGGCGTGATGACCGACGCGGTGTCGCTCAAGCTGGCGCGCATGGCGAGCGCAGCTTCCAGGGTGTCCGCAGTTTTCACCGAACCCAGGAACGACGACAGCGCGACCGGCGAACTGACTTTGGACAACAAACTGCCGGCTGGCGCTGCGGCCGCATCGGTCCGGTCCTCGATGAAGGACAGCGAGCCGCCGTCGAGTTCGCCGAGCCGGCCAGCAAGTGCGGCGATGTCGTCGACCTGCACGGCTTCCAGATGCCAGCCCAGCACGGTTTCGACTGCACGCTCCCAACCCGGCGTCACATTGATCAGTTCGGCCAGACGTTTGTTGCCGTCCAGATGGCCGGCGCGCAACCATTCGGTTACCCGTTCACGACTCTTGCCCAGTGCGGCTTGCTGCAAGGCTTCGAGCGATGCCAGCCGTCCGCGATGATCTTCCAGCTGACTGCGCAAGCGATGCAGTTCCTGGCTCAGCTTCTGGTCCTGTTCACGATGCGCGGTGATGGCCTGCAGGGTCTGCTCGAGTTCGGCCTGCAACTCCTGCCGATGCTGCTCGCCTTTGCCGGCGTCGTTACCGAGCGTGTCGATCTGACGTTGCAGATCCTCTGCGGACAACTGTCCACGTTCCTGTTCGAGGCGCTCACGCCGTTGCAGGTTCTGGTTGATCTGGCGTTCCAGATGTTCAACTTCGTGACGTCCGACATCGGCACTGCGACCGGCTTCACCCGCTTCGCGATTGAACTCTTCCCAGCGCGCCTGCCATGCCAGCATGGCCTGTTCGGCAGCCTGCAATGCCGCAGCTGATTGCTGTTCGGTCTCCCGCCGGCGGGCGAAACCCGGTTCAAGCTCCGCCAGTTCAGCAGCGATGACCTGCAATTGCTGTTCATCGCGCGTGATGTGGCCCTGCATCTCCTGGGCCTGTTGTCCGGATTGCTCCAGATCGTTCTGCTGCCGGCGGCGCAGTTCGCGCGCATGCTGCAGTCCCTGTTCCAGGCGTGCGATGCTGGCGCCGAGCTCGTAATAACGGCCTTGCACCTTGTTGAATGCATCTTGCGCTTCATCGTGCTGGATGCGCGCGGTCTCCAGTTCGCTTTCGATACGGCGTTGTTCGGCGACCGCAGCCTCGAACGCGGTGTCGCGTTCACGGATGATATTGTCCTGGCCGTTCAACTTGGCGTCCAGATCGCGCCAGTGCAAGGCACCGATCTGCGCCTTGAAAGTGCGCTGCTGTTCGGCAAATTCCTTGTAGCGCTCCGCGGCGCGCGCCTGACGTTGCAGGTGCTGCAATTGCTTCGCGACTTCTTCGCGCAGATCGTTCAGGCGCTCGATGTTCTCGCGTGCATGACGAATCCGGTTCTCGGTCTCGCGGCGGCGCTCCTTGTATTTGGAGATACCGGCAGCTTCTTCCAGGAACACTCGCAGTTCTTCCGGCTTGGATTCCACCAGCCGCGAGATCGTGCCCTGCTCGATGATCGCGTAGCTGCGCGAGCCCAGGCCGGTACCGAGAAACAACGCCGTGATGTCCCGGCGACGGCAGCGCCCGCCGTTGATGAAGTAGCCGGAGGTACCGTCGCGCTCCACCACGCGCTTGAGCGAGATCTCGCTATAGCCTGCGTAGGCGCCACCGATGC
>JBOIBL010000270.1:0-4434 GCA_050739495.1 Gammaproteobacteria bacterium
GGCTTGCAGCACGAAGATGGCCACAGCCACATCCTGTCGTCCGTGATTCCCAATTGCGTGTCCTACGATCCGACCTACATGCATGAAGTCGCGGTTATCGTGCAGGAAGGCATGCGGCGCATGTTCAAGGAGCAGGAAAATGTCTTCTATTACCTGACCACCATGAACGAGAACTACGCCCATCCAGTCATGCCGAAAGGCGTGGAGCAGGGCATCCTCAAGGGCATGTATCTGCTCAAGCAGGGTGGCAAGCACAAGGCACGTGTGCAGCTCATGGGTTCCGGCACCATCCTGCGGGAAGTCGACGCTGCCGCGGAATTGCTGGAGAAGGAGTGGAATGTCTCGGCGGATGTGTGGAGCGCGACCAGCTTCACCGAACTGCGGCGTGACGGACTCGATTGCACACGCTGGAATCTGTATCACGCGGATCAGAAACCGCGGATACCGTATATCACCCGACAGCTCACGAACCAGACCGGCCCGGTGATCGCCGCCACCGATTACATGAAACTGTTTGCGGATCAGGTGCGTGAGTTCGTGCCCAGTCGCTTCGTGGTACTCGGCACCGATGGCTTCGGTCGCAGCGACACCCGCGAAGGCTTGCGCCACTTCTTTGAAGTGGATCGGCGCTACGTCGTGGTGGCCGCACTCAAGGCATTGGTGGATGAGGGCCAGTTGGATGTGAAGAAAGTGGGTGAGGCGATCAGGAAGTACAAGCTTAATCCCGACAAACCAAATCCTGTCACGGTGTAAGGTATTTGCAGGAGCGGCCTCTGGCCGTGGTAGATGTTTGTTTGCAGGAATCGCGGCTGAAAGCTGCTCCCACAATAGAAAGAGCAATGGCATGACAAAGACGGTAGAAATCAAAGTCCCCGATATCGGCAACTTCAAGGATGTCGATGTCATCGAGGTCATGGTCAAGGCCGGCGACAAGGTCGAGAAGGAACAGGGGCTCATCACCATCGAGACCGACAAGGCCGCGATGGATGTGCCGGCGCCGTTCGCCGGTACAGTAAAGTCGATGAAGCTCAAGACCGGTGATAAGGTTTCGGAAGGATCGCTGGTCCTTGTGATGGATGCGGAAGAAGAATCAGCAGCACCGAAAAAAGCTGAACAGAAACCCGCCGACTCCAAATCGCAGCCCGCGCCAGCTGCGAAAGTGGAAATACCGAAGCCAGCGCCCCAGGCTCCGGTCGCGCAGACATCCACGGCGTCACTGCCACCGATCAACGAAGCCAGCTTTGGCAAAGCCCACGCGGGCCCCTCGGTGCGCAAGTTTGCGCGCGAACTCGGCGTCGATCTGTCGCGCGTCAATGGCAGCGGTCGCAAGGGCCGTATCACCGAAGAGGACGTCAAGACTTTCGTCAAGGCCGTGATGCAGGGTGGCGGTGCCGGCGGTGGACTGCCGAAAGTACCGGAAGTTGATTTTGCGCGTTTCGGCGAGATCGAAGTCAAGCCACTGTCGCGCATCAAACGCATCTCCGGCCCGCGGCTGCAAGCCGCGTGGATCAACGTGCCGCATGTCACGCAGCACGACGAAGCTGACATCAGCGAATTGGAATCCACCCGCAAGGCGCTCAAGTCGGACGCCGACAAGATCGGCGCCAAGCTCACGCTGCTCGCGTTCCTGGTGAAAGCCAGTGTCGCGGGGCTCAAGGAATATCCGGACTTCAATGCTTCGCTGGACCCGTCCGGCCAGAATCTGGTGTACAAGAAATATTTCCACATCGGTTTTGCGGCGGACACGCCGAATGGTCTAGTGGTTCCTGTGATCAAGAATGCCGACACCAAGACCGTGTTCGAGATCGCCAAGGAACTCGGTGACCTTGCCGCGAAAGCGCGCGATGGCAAACTCAAGGCCGATGACATGCAGGGCGGCTGCTTCAGCATTTCGAGTCTGGGTGGCATCGGTGGCACCGCGTTCACACCGATCGTGAACGCACCCGAAGTCGCTATCCTTGGTGTCTCCAAGTCGCAGATGAAACCGCTCTGGAACGGCAGCGAATTTGTGCCCAAGCTGATGCTGCCGTTGTCGCTGTCCTACGATCATCGCGTCATCGACGGCGCATCGGCTGCCCGTTTCACCACGTTCCTGTGCCAGGTGTTGTCGGAAGTTCGCGGCCTCGTGCTCTGAGACAACAAGGAGGATCGGCAAGTGCATCATTCGCGTCTTTGTGCAGTGCTTATAGACTGCAATACCGATGATGTAGACGAGGCCGCCCGGTTCTGGGGTGAAGCGCTGGGCCGTCCTGTGGATCTGAATCATCCGGGTAGCCGCGACAATTACCGCATGCTGGAAACACCGCCCGATGAACCCATTGCACAAATCCAGCGTGTAACACACGAAAGCCGGGTGCACATTGACATCGAAACCGACGACATTCCCGCAGAAGTGGCGCGGCTTGCAAAGCTGGGTGCGGAAGTGGTCGAAGAATTACCGCGTTGGGTCGTAATGCAGGCGCCCACCGGCCAGCGTTTCTGTGTCGTGCGTGTGCAGCGCCCCGGATTTCCGAAGAATGCCAACCGTTGGGATTGAATAACGCAGTCCCGCTGCAACAGAGAGAACAACATGGCCAAGACCATCGAAATCAAAGTCCCCGACATCGGCAACTTCAAGGACGTCGATGTCATCGACGTGCTGGTGAAACCTGGCGACAAGGTCGAGAAGGAGCAGGGACTGATCACGCTCGAGACCGACAAGGCCGCGATGGACGTGCCGTCACCGTATGCCGGTACCGTGAAAGCAATGAAGCTCAAGCAGGGCGACAAGGCATCCGAAGGCACGGTGGTACTGACATTGGAAGTCAATGATGCGCCTGCTGCAGCAAAACAGGAAGACAAGAAACCGGCCGCAGCTGCAAAATCAGAGGCGCGCCCGGAAGCAAAACCGGAGCCAGCGGCACCAGCTGCTGCAAACGTCCCGGAATACAAAGGCAAGCACGACATCGAATGTCAGATGGTGGTGCTCGGTTCTGGCCCCGGCGGTTATGCCGCGGCGTTCCGCGCGGCCGATCTCGGTTTGCAGACGGTGCTGGTGGAGCGCTATTCCGTGCTGGGCGGCGTGTGCCTGAATGTCGGCTGCATTCCTTCCAAGGCGCTGCTGCACGCAGCGAAGGTAATCGAAGACGCCGAAGCCATGGCCGTCAATGGCATCGAGTTCGGCAAACCGAAGATCGATCTCGACAAACTGCGCGGCTTCAAGGAAAAGGTCGTCAAGCAATCCGTCAACGGCCTCGACATGCTCGCCAAGCAGCGCAAAGTACAGGTGGTGCAGGGCTACGGCAAGTTCGTCGGACCGCATCATCTGCAGACAGAGAACGACGGCAAAAAGACCGTCATCAAATTCGAGCAGTGCATCATCGCCGCCGGCAGCCAGGTCACGCGTATTCCGGGGCTGCCCGACGATCCACGCATCATGGATTCGACCGGTGCGCTGGAACTGAAAGACCTGCCGGAACGCATGTTGGTGATCGGCGGCGGCATTATCGGTCTGGAAATGGCCTGCGTGTACGACGCGCTGGGTGTCAAAGTCACGGTGGTGGAACTTACGCCGACACTGATTCCCGGTGCGGACCGCGATGTGGTGCGGCCATTGGAACAGCGCATCAAGAAGCGTTACGAGCAGATCCTGCTGGGCGTGAAAGTCTCCAAACTCGAAGCCACCAAACAGGGCATCAAGGCGACATTTGAAAACATGAATGCGCCCGATGTACAGGGAAGTACAAGTGCCGCGGGAGGCAGGACGCCGGGAGCGGCGGAACCGCAAACCTATGGCCGCGTGCTGGTCGCGGTCGGCCGTCGTCCCAATGGCAAGTTACTGGATGCCGACAAGGCCGGCGTGAACGTGGATGAGCGTGGCTTCATTCCAGTCGATAAACAGATGCGCACGTCCGCGCCAAATATTTTTGCTATCGGCGACGTCATCGGCAATCCGATGCTGGCGCACAAGGCCAGCCATGAAGGCCACATCGCCGCCGAAGTCGCCGCCGGTCACAAGCGTTTCTACGACGCGCGAGTAATCCCGTCCGTGGCCTACACCGATCCGGAAGTCGCCTGGGTCGGGCTGACAGAGACCGAGGCGAAAGAAAAAGGCATCGCCTACGGCAAAGGTGTGTTCCCGTGGGCGGCTTCAGGTCGCGCGCGTTCCATCGACCGCACCGACGGTCTGACCAAACTGCTGTTTGAAGAAAGCTCCGGCCGTCTCATCGGCGCCGCCACCGCCGGCGTGAATGCCGGCGAGCTGATCGGCGAACTCGCCCTCGCCATCGAGATGGGCTGCAATGCCGAGGACATCGGCCTCACCATCCATGCCCATCCGACCCTGCATGAATCCGTAATGTTGGCGGCAGAAGTATTCGAGGGAACGGTGACAGATTTGTATGCGCCGAAGAAAAGGTAATCATTGATTTAACATGGTTGAACGCTGGGCCGTTT
>JBOIBL010000271.1:0-8523 GCA_050739495.1 Gammaproteobacteria bacterium
CAGGAATCACGGTACCTTCCGTGATCGGCTGGCTCAAACCTATCATCCTGATTCCACCCAGCGTCCTGACCGGTCTCACGCCGCTGCAGATGGAATTGATATTGGCGCATGAACTCGCGCATATCCGCCGTCAGGACTATCTGTGGAACCTGTTGCAGATATTCGTCGATACCCTGCTTTTCTATCATCCCGTGGTGCGCTGGATATCGCATCACGCACGGATGGAGCGGGAGCAATGCTGTGATGACATCGTCGTAAATCTGAATGGCGATGCCATCAACTACGCGCGCGCACTCACCGAGCTGGAACGGCTGCGTACACCCCGCAGCGCCATGGTTCTGGGTGCAGACGGCGGCCAGGTCATCCACCGTATCCATCGTCTGATCGGCATGCCCGCCACTGACATGTCGCCCTTCTCATGGGCGCTGCCTCTGTTTGCACTCAGCTTGTTGATCACCGGGAGTCTGGCAAGAATTCCATTCCAGAATCCTGTCTTCCAGGAGCACGCAGCGTCCAACACTGGATACGTTGCGAGCGATGCCGCCTCTGCGCACAAATCACTCGTGGAGAAACCGGTCCAGGCAACCCATGTTGCGATAAGCGATCCGCGCATGGCGTCTCTCCAACCCGTACAGAGTTTGACCCGATTCAACCCGGTTACCTTGACAAGCCCATCGCTATCGCTGAAGCCGGAGAACAAACCACTCGCGGAGGTGGCTTCCAGCAAGCCGGTTATGCGCCATTCCGGTGGAGCGATCCTTGAGCGGCATAATCCGCAATATCCGCAATACGCACTGGAACGCGGTACCGAAGGTTCCGCCACTGTATCGTTCATATTGAGTGCCAGCGGTGCGGTCACCGATGTCCATGTCACCCATATCCAGGGTTCCCGTTTATTCGGGCAAGCCGCAGTCGATGCCATCAAACAATGGAAATTCAGCCCTGTCATGATCGACGGGCAGCCTGTAAAGCAGGCGATGACCCAGGAATTCGATTTCCGCCTGGATAATCCCGCCGCAAGCGTCGGGACTTGCCGTATCCCCATCGGTTTTCATATCTGCACCCGGGGCTGACACCTGCTTAAGCCGTCTTCATGCTCCTGGCCTGATCCAGCCAGGAGCATGGCTTGGCGCCAAACTACGAATTTCATCGGAATTTGATCTATACTTGCAGGCAGCTCGGGACATCCAGCCAACCTGTAAGCACCCTCATGGGAAGACCCGTCACACGCTCCAAGTCTCGATTTCCGTATCCCACCGATGCGGAGCTTGAGATACTTAACGCCCTCTGGCGGCAAGGGCCAAGTACTGTACGTCAGGTCTATGAGGTCATCGGGAAACGTAACCGTATCGGTTACACCACTGCGCTCAAGCTGCTCCAGATCATGCACACCAAAGGTCTGGTGACACGCGACGATTCCAATCGCGCGCATGTCTACCGCCCCGCGTTGAGCCAGGAACAGACCCAGCGTCAGTTGGTGGGCAAATTGCGGCAACACGCCTTCGGTGGTTCAACTCTGGAACTGGTACTCCAGGCGTTGGGATCCGGGGAACCAGCGACCCAGGAGGAGTTGGCCCGGATTCGCGAGATCATCGCCGGTCTGGAACGGCAATAGGCACCATGTCCGCGCTGCTCGGCCCGAGCTTTACCGAATTGGTCGTGCGGATCGGTTGGACCCTGGTACATTTCCTTTGGCAGGGCACCCTC
This sequence comes from Gammaproteobacteria bacterium, assembly GCA_050739495.1. Lineage (GTDB taxonomy): Bacteria > Pseudomonadota > Gammaproteobacteria > Natronospirales > REEB76 > DASSKW01. The sequence continues at coordinate 1,708 of JBOIBL010000271.1, forward strand.
ATCGGTGCCCTCTACGCGGCACTGAACTTCAACCTGCGTCGGGCCACGCCGCAGGTACGCTACCTGCTGGGATTGATCACCCTGCTTACGCTGGCATGCATGCCGATCATCACCTTCCTGTGGTTGGCGCCTGCTTCCGCATCTGTCGCCGTCCCGATGACCGAAAGCACTGCCAAAGTACATTTCATCCTGACCGATCTGCTGGCACCGCACCCGACTGACTGGCTGAACACCCTGCTGCAATGGACCACTTACACATGGCTGGGGGGTGTCGCTCTGTTTACCGTGCGCATGAGCTATGCATGGTATGCAACCTGGGGATTACGCGCCGATTCCCAGCTTGGCCAGCCACAGAGTTGGTCCCGGTTGCTGACTCGCTTATGCATCGATTTCGAAGTCGATCGATATATAACGCTCGCGCTCTCCCGGCACGTGATCACACCCGCAGTCATCGGCTGGCTCAGACCGGTCATACTGATCCCCCCGAGCATGTTGTCAGGTCTTTCAACAAACCAGATCGAGATGATCCTGCTGCATGAACTGGCGCACATCCGGCGTCATGATTATCTGGTCAATGCACTGCAGATGGTTCTGGAAACATTACTGTTCTACCATCCTGTAGTGCACTGGGTCTCGAATCGGATCCGCGCGGAGCGCGAATACTGTTGCGATGACATGGTGGTGGAATTCTGTGGCGACAAGGTCGGTTACCTCAAAGCCCTGGCCGCTCTCGAGACCAACCGGGCAAGCTGGACTGCCGCAATGGCTGCCAATGGCGGATCCCTGCTGAAGCGGGTACAGCGCATAGCCCGTCCGGAACATGGCGGTCGCCTCCCCTTGTGGTCTTTCGTGCTGAGCATCATGGTCTTGTTGGGAGTCACCTATTCCATCCATGCCGAACTTGCGCCCGAACCTGTTGCACAAGCCGCGATGTCTGTTCGAGACCCATTACCAAAAATCATGCCGGAAGCGGATTTACGGCCCTCATTGACGGCATCCATAAAGAACCCGGTTCGAATCAAACCATTGCGAAAGCAAGCGATCTTGCCTACTTCGATTCGCTTACCCGAATTACAACTGCTCAGGGTTTCCAGCGTCGGCCAATTAACCGTACAGCAACTCAAGACGTCGGACATAGCGCCGTTGACATTACCATCTGCTCCACAACAACCAAACCTGGTCGCCACATTCGCGCCGACGCCGAGCTATCCTTATGAGCAGTTGCGCGATGACACTCCCGGCAGCGTCAAGGTTTCATTTCATGTGACAGACAGCGGCTACGTTGCAGATATATCGACCCAGATGATAGATGGGCCGGCAGCTTTTTCGGATGCTGCCAGACAAGCCATATCCAGATGGAAATTCAAACCGTTGCGGATACGGCGCATGTCCGCCACACCGCATGTCGAATTGACCATGGTCTTTACGCCTAATACGCAAGGAGCAACCAGTATCTGTGTCCAGACCACTGGCAGTCATATGTGTCACCACTACAACATCACATTCAAAAATGCCGAGGCCACGCTCAAATACGGAAAATCACTGCTGCTTTCCAGGGATGACGTGGAGGGCCACGCTTCTGTGACCAGGATCGCAGCAGATGGCTCTATTTGTGACGTATCACCGAAACATGGTCGCTGGGATTACCGGACAGGTTGTGGGCCGAGCGGTTCAAGCGATGACTGGCATCCTCCGAGCGTCTGGTCAAGTGAGGGACCACGATACGCCCCGCATCAAAGCACTTCATCCAACCCAGTCACGCGCGTTTCTGAACATCCGCATCCAGGGTGAATCCTCACCCAACTCACGGGGATGCCATGACATCTGCACCGCACGGAATACCCGTTCCGGGTGCGGCATCAGCAGGGTAAAGCGTCCATCGGTATTGGTAATCCCAGTGATGCCCAGCGGCGAACCATTCGGGTTAGCCGGATAACGGGAAGTAACGTGATCATGATTATCGACGAAACGCATCGCCACGCGTCCGCTGGCCAGCAACTTCTGCGCGCCATCCGGATTGGAAAATTGCGCCCGCCCTTCACCGTGTGACACGGCTACCGGCATCACTGTGCCTTCCATGCCGGCAAAAAACAGTGACAGCGAGGGTAGCAATTCCACCAGACTCAAGCGCGCCTCGAACTGTTCCGACACATTGCGTACAAATCGCGGCCAGCCAGCAGTACCGGGGATGATGTCTCCCAATCCCGCCATCATCTGGCAGCCGTTGCACACACCCAGACCGAAACTGTCCATGCGCGCGAAGAAATTGCTGAACTCATCCCGCGCGCGCGGATTGAACAGGACTGATTTGGCCCAGCCTTGTCCGGCACCCAGTACGTCGCCATAGGAAAATCCGCCACACGCCACCAGCCCCTTGAAATCCGCAAGGTTCGCCCGACCTTGCAGGATATCGGTCATGTGTATATCCACCGTCTTGAAACCCGCGCGATCAAATGCAGCGGCCATTTCCAGCTGACCGTTCACACCCTGCTCACGCAGGATCGCGAGCTGTGGCCGAACCCCCTTCGCGATATATGGCGCTGCGATATCTTCAGCCGGATCAAACCGCAACTTTATGTGCAGACCCGGATCATCCGACTCGAGCTTGGCAGCAAATTCCTGTTCGGCGCATTCAGGGTTATCCCGCAAGTGCTGCATCTGGAAACTGATTTCACTCCAGGTGCGTTGCAAGACGACTCGTGGCTCGTCAAGCAGGTTCTTTCGTTGACGGCTGAATACCAGCCGGTCATCGTCACGCGGCGCTCCGATCACATGCATGCAGTGTTCGAGTCCGTGACGCGTGAACACCGCTTCCACCGCTGCCAGATCCTGGCTCCGCACCTGGATCACGGCACCGGCTTCCTCTGCAAACAATACGGCGACAGGATCGTCCCCCAGCGCATCCAGATGTGCCTCGATGCCGCAATGAGATGCGAATGCCATCTCACAGAGCGTCACGAACAGGCCGCCATCGGAACGATCGTGGTAAGCCAGCAGATGACGTTCGGCAAGCAATTCCTGAATCGCGGTAAAAAAAGCTCCCAGCAACACCGGATCATCTATATCCGGGGTTTCCGAACCGGTGACTGCATGGACCTGAGCAAGACAGGAGCCACCCAGACGGTTCTGCCCGGCACCCAGATCGACAAGCAGCAACCGGCTGTCGGTTTCCGCATCCAGTTGCGGAGTGAGCGTATGCCGGATATCTCTGACCGGTGCGAATGCCGAAACGACTAATGAAACCGGTGCAGCCATGGTCTGGCTGACACCATCTTGTCCCCATACCGTCTTCATGGACAGGGAATCCTTGCCCACAGGGATGGCAATATCCAGCGCCACACACAGATCACTGACTGCATGTACGGTGTCGTAAAGTGCAGCATCTTCGCCAGGCTGACCGCAGGCCGCCATCCAGTTTGCTGACAGCCGCACCTTGTCGAGGGTACCGATATCAGCTGCAGCGATGTTCGTGATCGCTTCCGCCACCGCCATGCGTCCTGAAGCCGGCGCATCCAGTACCGCAATCGGCGCGCGTTCGCCCATCGCCATAGCTTCGCCGTGATAACCGTCATAGCTCGCGGCAGTCACAGCGACATCGCTCACCGGCACCTGCCATGGCCCCACCATCTGGTCGCGGGAGATCATGCCGCCGACCGTGCGGTCGCCGATGGTAATCAGGAAACCCTTGTCCGCCACCGTGGGCAGACTCAGCACGCGCATGGCGCTGTCGCGCAGGTCCAGTTTGGTGGTATCGAAATGATACTTTGGTGAATGACGTCGTTCGGCCCGGCGCAACATCTTCGGCGCCTTGCCCAGCAGCACTTCCATCGGCATATCCACCGGGCGATCATTGAAATGCGGATCCAGCAGCACCAGCATCTGTTCGCCCGTCGCTTCACCGAGTACTGCAAACGGGCAACGCTCGCGCACACAGAGTTTCTCGAATTCGGGTAACTGTTCCGGCGCCACCGCCAACACGTAGCGCTCCTGCGCTTCATTGCACCAGATTTCCATGGGCGACATACCCGGCTCGTCATTCGGGATCTGGCGCAGATCGAAAACCCCGCCGCGCTCGCTGGCATCGATGATTTCCGGTACGGCATTGGACAAGCCGCCCGCGCCGACGTCATGCACCGAAAGCAAGGGGTTCGCATCACCGCGTGCCCAGCACTGATCAATCACTTCCTGTGCCCGGCGCTGCAACTCCGGATTACCGCGCTGCACCGAAGCGAAATCCAGATCCTCGGAACTCGCGCCACTCGCCATACTGGAAGCCGCACCACCGCCCAGACCGATCTTCATGGCCGGGCCACCCAGCACGATGATCCTGGCGCCTGCCGGCAAGTTACGTTTCTCGACATGCGCCGCACGGATATTGCCAAGTCCGCCTGCGATCATGATCGGCTTGTGATAGCCGTACAGCAGCTCGCCGGTTTTCTGTTCATAACTGCGGAAATAACCGCAGATATTCGGACGGCCGAATTCATTATTGAATGCCGCACCACCGATGGGTCCATCCAGCATGATTTCCAGAGCGGAAGCGATGCGTTCGGGTTTACCGTAATCCTGTTCCCACGGTTGCACGAAACCCGGAATTCGCAGATTGGAGACCGAGAATCCGGTAAGCCCGGCCTTCGGTTTCGCACCACGGCCGGTCGCGCCCTCATCGCGGATCTCGCCGCCGGAACCGGTGGCTGCACCCGGGAACGGCGAAATCGCCGTAGGATGATTGTGAGTCTCCACTTTCATCAGGATATGGATATCTTCCGGATGATACCCATACACCCGGTTGCGCGGATCAGGAAAGAATCGCCCGCCCTGATACCCCGCAATCACCGAAGCATTGTCCCGATAAGCCGATAACACCCCATTCGGATTATTGGCATGCGTACGCCGGATCATGTCGAACAGGGAAATATCCTGCGGCTTGCCATCTATGATCCAGTCACCGCGGAAGATCTTGTGGCGACAGTGTTCCGAATTCGCCTGCGCGAACATCATCAGTTCCACATCACTCGGATTACGCCCCAGGCGTTGGAAATTCTCTGCCAGGTAATCGATCTCGTCATCCGACAATGCGAAACCGAACTGCAGATTCGCCCGCACCAGAGCCTCGCGCCCGCCACCCAACAGATCGATATGCTGCAAGGGTGCCGGCGGCGCATGTGCGAACAAGCGTTCTGCATCGGCGATTTCGAACAATATCGTCTGAGTCATGCGATCGTGCAGGTTGGGAACCAGCAGCGCCAGTTCATCTGCATCGGGGACGGCATCGCCACACTGTACGAAATAGGCAATCCCGCGTTCGATCAGACGGACATTGGCAAATCCGCAACTGTGCGCAATATCGGTGGCCTTGCTGGCCCAGGGTGAGATGGTGCCGAGCCGTGGCACGCACAATAACAAGCCCCCGGCTGGAACCTGCTCCTTGACGGAATGTGCTTCATCGTCCAGCAGACGGACCAGCAGGCCGCGTTCCTGTTCGCCCAGATTGGCATCCGCATCGACAAAATAACGGTATTCAGCCGCCAGCCCGCTCACGGACGGCAGCTTCTCGCGCAGGGCAATCAACAGTTTCTGGATACGGAAGGGGGAAAGAGCCGGGCCACCACGGAACTGCAACATGATCGGTCCTTAGCGGGGCGGGGCGCTATTTTAGCCGAAGCGGGTCAGCCACTCCACCTTGAGGCGGCTCAAATCTCGCGCCAATCGAGGCCATCGCGCTGATCCACCACTCCGATCCAGTCCGGCTCACAGCCTGCCACCGCCGCCAGTGCCGCCTGCGCCAGACCCGGCGTGTTGTTCTTGTCGGAAAGATGCGCTGCGACCAGATGCCTCAATCGACTCAGGTCGAGCGCTGCCAGCAAACCGGCAGCCTGCGCGTTGCTGAGGTGCCCCAAGGGCCCGCCCACCCGTGCCTTCAGGCTCGGCGGATAGGGACCATCAAACAACCGCTCAGCATCATGATTGCACTCCAGCAACAATGCTTCGCAGCCATCGAATACGCGCTCGATATGCGGCGTGATATGCCCGGTATCGGTCAATAGACCGAAGCGGCAGTCTCCATCGCTGAATACGAACTGGGACGGTTCGCGTGCATCATGCGGCACCGCCACCGGAGTAATCTCCAGCGCGCCGATCGCGAAGACATCGTGCGGGTTGAAGAGCTGCGCGGCCTCAAGCCCGTAGCGGCCACAGGCATTCAGAGTCCCTGCCGTACACCACACCGGAATATCGAAGCGTGCCGCAAGCCGCGCCACCCCACTCGCATGGTCGGTGTGTTCGTGCGTCACCAGGATCGCGGCGATGGATTCGGGTTCGACAGCGAGGCGTGCCAGGCGCGCCCGCGTCTCACTGAGGGAGAAGCCGCAATCGATCAGCACCCGCGTCCCATCCACCTCGACCAGCGTGGCGTTGCCGCGGCTGCCACTTCCCAGCGAAGCGAAGCGCATATTCAGAGAACCCTGCGGGAATACAGACGAAGATTCAGGATCATTTCTTGTTGCCGGGCGTATAGACCGGCATCGGAAACGGGGTCACGTTGCTGCCACTCTCGGGGGTCACGATCTTGGCCACCCCTTCATGAGCCACTTCATCGATGCGGATCACGGCATGCATCGGAATGTAGGTACGCTTCACCCCGGCAAATTCATCCTTGAGCTTTTCCTCACCGGGATCGACCACCACGCCGGAACGCTCGCCGAATACCAGTTGTTCGACTTCGATGAAACCCCAGAAACCTTCCTGACTGACCTTGCGGGCATAAACCTCATAGATCTTGCCCTGATTCATGAAGGTAACTTTAAAGATGTGGCG
>JBOIBL010000272.1:0-6247 GCA_050739495.1 Gammaproteobacteria bacterium
ATACTTGACTGATCGAGGCTAAGGCTCTGCGCGGTGACGTCGCCGATATAGACCGCTTGATCTGCGGTTAGCGATGCGTTGCCGATATCAAGGCTCTGCACGGCGACTTTCTCATTGATGCCATCAAGAGCATGCGGGTCTGCACCGCTTACTATCGGGTTGGTCAGATCCAGACGATCTGCTGATGCGATATTCACACCGTGGTCGAGTATCAAATTGTCGATGCGGATTACCCCGATCAGAGTCTTGTTCAGATATCCGCTTAAATCCTGATCCGACTGCACCGTTATGGAGTTCGAATCGTTATCGACGACTTTATACAACGGTGCTGCCGGATTATCGGCATCGAGACTCACATACAGTCCCTTCGCGCCGCTCTCCCAGCTACTGTCGTTCGGAACGTACGGCAGAGAATCTCCCAGCGCGATAACGTATTCGTCATTGCTATCAGCAACTGGTGCAATGCCCGTGATCTGATGACGTCCGATTGAACGCAGGCTCGTGTTCGACTTGGCGTCGAAATGACCCGCTGCCTTGATAATCAGATCGCCATTGGCCTGACTATCCTGCTTGAGGAATACGGTTCCCGCTCCACCATAGTAGGCACCCGAAACCGCCGTGCCGGACAGCGCTTGCAGCGCCATAGCCGACGACAGTGGAGTACTGCCGTCGCCATAACTGGTGTAATGAATCGCAATCTGACCGCCAGCTCCAGAACCTTGATTGGCATAGGTCGCAGCACCGCCGTCGGCCTGAATGGCGCCGGTCCCCTGTATGTTTTGTGCATGGATCGATATCGAGCCGCCCGCTCCACCGCCGTCATAGGTGTAATACGTACAGTACCCATAGGCGCAGGTTGACCTGTTGCCCGGAGCGACGGAGCCATTTGCGGTAACCGTGCCGTCGATGGTGACATTCGGCACCTCGATATCAAGCACGCCACCACCACTTGCACCGGTGAAATAGTACGGCGAGCCATATGAATACGTGATACGTGCTCCGCCCGACGCGCCCGGGTATTTGGGGTCACGCATGTCGTCATAGGGGTGCCCCGTGCCATTCCAGTTCCCGGTCGAATCACCTCCGTGATACCCGCCTGGATTTTTAGTGCCACCCTGGTTGGACAACAAGACCGGTAAGGCCTCGAGAAGACCGCCGGATTCGACGACCAGCGACGAGTGGAGCTTCAGGGACACTCCATCCACATCTACTGTTCCGCCCGATTGGATATCCAGCGAATCCATTGCTATATACGAATTGCCAGCGCCAAGATACAGAGTTGCATTCGCAGGCACGATTACCTTGGCGTAAAGCATCGTGTCATCAAATGACCGGTAACCGTTCACCGTCACAGTACCGGCACCCCAGTCGCCGACCGAAACATTAGCGAACGCCGGTTTGCTCGCATTGCCACTCGCATCGTACGCAATCGCTTTGAGCGTCAGTACGTCGCCGATTTTTGCGCTGGTCGGCATCTGCGCATAGGTTTCGCCGCTATCAGTCTGATTGCTACTCAGCGATATGGTGGCGTCCGTACTGGACCCATCCGGAGCGATGACCTGTATCTCCAGGTGATCGAGGCTGCTAAGCGCATTTGCATAATAATGTACCGGTATGGCCTGCCCAGGTGGGGGTTGAAGACCCGTGGGATTGATGGACAAGGTCGGTAGCGCAACCGATGGCAAGACATGCAGCGTAATAGGAGCAAGTGTCGTCAAATGACCCGACATATCGTGCACGTTAACGTATAGAGTGTGATCGCCGACCGACAAACTCGACGGATCAAAAGATACCGCTGTATCAAAACCGTCGGTGTTGCCGCGTACATCAGGTCGCATTACTTCACTGTTACTGTTGTTTGTGATGAATACATCACTGAACCCTGATAGCAGACTCAGATAGCCCAGATCACTGTCGGTATTTCCATCAAACGTGTTATCGGCGGTTACCGTTACTTCGGTAATATCCCTGCCGGCATCGCTCAGTGAAAGATCAAGCAATCCCATCTCGCCGACATGCAGCGACAGTGAGTTATCCGTCAGTCCGTTTACCGTTGCTTGCGGCGCGGGGTCAGGCTGGATATTGACAGGCACCGTAACCGAGCCCTGCTCACCGCAGTTGCTTGTCAGGCCCAAGGTCAACGAAGTCAGGTTGTTCTGGAGCATGACTAGATAGGCAGGATCGCCAACCAGTTTCCAGGTCACGCCGTCGCTGCTGGTAAATCCGTACGGCTGCAGCCCGTCAGATGATGGCAAGGAGCCCGGTGCGTCGAGCCACGCCACATTGCTCAAAGGTTCGTTCGCGCGGAAAGTCAAAGGCTCGAAGCCCAGCGGCAACGCATAAAAGTTTCGATCATCCAGATAATCTCCGAGCGTGTCCGGAAGATACAGCGGCCCATTGTCAGCCGGATGGGTAACAGTCAGCGTCGGTGCCTGACACGCGGCAGGCGAACCGACGGTCAGATTGAAGTGGCGGACATCCTGTACCTGCACGCTGCCGTCCGCTTTGTGCTCGATCTCGCGTATCAGCAGATCGTGACTGCCGGGAGTCAACGCGGCAACATCCTGACCAGTAACGCTATCCGGGGTGACGGCCGTGTCGCTGCCACCACTGAGCAACTGATCGATCTCTACATCGACAGGGCCGCCCGGATTATCGACCTGGTTAATACCGGTGACAGCGTCCGCTGTGCTGAGCTGGTTCGCGCCCAACGCCAGCACATAGTCTCCGGGCTGGAGGTTTGCATCTTTGTCGATGAACCCCTGGCCCGTGGAGTAGTCACTCAGCGTGAGTTGATGTCCCGGTACCATATCGTCTGCTTTGAAAAGATATTCAACCGGACTCAACACCGCACTACCGGATTCTGCATACATCTCGATATGGATCGCCTGATCCAGATGGAAGTGATACCAGAGTACCGAACATAGATCACCGCCAGCAGCAAGCTGACCGTCTGTGCACCCCGTAGTCCCCGACCCACCGGATGATCCGACGTCCTTGCCCTGGTTAATGGGAATCGGGGAATAGTTGTTCGGATCATCGATATTGTCTACTTCGACGTAGACCGTGCCGCCCGAAGTAGCCGCACTGTTTATGCCGGACGTTGCATCCGCATCGTTCAGTGGATCGGCGCCCATAGCCACCACGTAGTCACCCGGCTGCAAGTTCGCATCCTTGTCCGTGTAGCCCTGCCCGGTTGTATAGACATTAACCGGCAGCTCATCTCCTGCGGTCACATCGCCTGCCTTGAACAGATATACCACCGGGACCAATCCACCGGATTCGTCGCCCGCAAACAACTCAACATGAGTCGCCTGATCCAGATGGAAGTGGTACCAGAGCACGGAGCCGGATTGACCGCCGCTGGTCAATGTATCTTCACGGTAAGGCTGGCCGGTACTTTCCGACTGCTTCACGCCCGTATAGGCACGTTGCAATGTCGTGTATGTCAGCTTGGCGCCAGTATCGAGGTTTGCAACCTGCTCCGTGAAATCGGCGGTATATGCCGGTGATTCCGTGGTCAAGGCCGCGCGCCCATCGGCTGTATGCAGGTGGACATAATAGGATTCAGGTTCGACAGGCCCATCGCTGCTTCGACCCACGTACACGATGTAATGACCCGGGTCCAGGGTATAGCGGCCATCGACATGCCCGGAGAAATTGGCCGTCTTAATCGTGTTCACATATTGATCGGTATCGTCCAGCTGATCGATTTCCATATTCAGACTGGATGTATCCGATTTATCGGATGAGCCAATTGCAAGATCGACTTCCTCCGGTTGCGTCACAATAAATGTAGTGTCGCCAGACCCGTTGGGCGGCAGGAGATACGCGGCCGACAGGTGATTGTCGGAGCGGTTGCTGGCGAGCAGCGTTTTGCCATCGACCAGATATTGCACGTCAAGGCTGTTATGTCCGGCATCATCCAGTGTGACCGGCAATTCAAACGGGGTACCTGGTGTGAGACCTATGTTGCCGGATTGATTTTGGGCGAACGTAAGTGAAGCAACAGGGTCAACCTGTACCGGCAATTGAAGCGTTGCCGTCACCGGTTGGCCATCCCAGCTGTTCATATAGACGACGAGATTCCCTTGGGTATCAGCGGGAACACCTTCGGGGAAGATAATTTCGATCCGCTTGGTCCCTACATATGACGCGTTGTACAGCCCCGCAGAGGGAGGCGGCAGGGAATTACCAGACGTACCGCTATCGTCACATGGAGCATTCTGATTCGTCGTGACTCGGGCAAACGGCGAATCCTGTTGCGCAGGATCCTGATCGAATATTCCCGGTGCGCTGCAATCCTCGACATCCATGTCTGATCCATCCAGGGAAATGCTCGCAACCTCCACTGGGACGGACGAATCCAGATTAATGACCATGTGCCCGCGATCCGATCCGGCGTACAGCACTGGCGTGGCTGGGTCGACAGCCGTGGAGACAGTTTGCTGAACCGTCTGCGTCACGCTCAGGTGGCTCGACACAGAAACGCTGCCGAATGTTACATCCAGATCCGCGTCGCCACCGCCCAAAACGTTGAAGGCACCGTCGCTGCTGTAACGCGCGACAGATGCGTCGGTGCTGCTGTACTGCACCCCAAATTTATTCGCAGTGACGTCCAGCACGAATACATCACCGTTCACTGAAACATGGGCCACTACATCAAGCTGTACCGGTGGCATTCCCGGCTCGAAATCGAGGTTCACGTCCGCAGGCGTGACGTCGAGCGACGTTACATATGGGGACAGGTCGGGCACCGAATTGGCGTCTGTGGGTGAACTACCCAGACTGACCTCGACCCCGTCAGGCACGCCATCGCCGTCGGTATCGACCTTCAGCGGATCGGTGTGATACTTGTTGACTTCGTCACCATCGGTGAGGCCATCGCCGTCGGTATCGGCCACTGCTGGATTGGTTCCCAAGGCAACCTCAGCAGCATTGCTGAGGCCGTCGCCATCGCTATCTTCCATTCCGTCAGAGATACCATCACCGTTGGTATCGGGATTGGTCGGATCCAATCCGAGTTCGTATTCCGCCGCGTTGCTCAGACCATCGCCGTCGAAATCGCCCTTGGCCTGCAACACGTGGATATTGATGCTGTTTGCAATCCGCAAGGCCTTGCCATCCAGCACACCCGCCAAACGCAACACGACCGGATCTCCGTCCTTGGCAGCCGTTCCGGTTGTTATGGGCAATTTGATCTGCCGCGCAGTCCAGTCGAACGGCTGTTCAATCTCATTGATGAAGGCCTGGCCCTGAGTGATCGCCGACGGATCGACACCCGTACCAAAATCGATATTCAGTGTCTTGGTACTGCCTTCGAGCGCATAACTGCTGGTCTGCGCCGGAATGTCTACCTGTGGACTACATACCGTTCCATTTTGCTTAAGTACCGGGTCGTTAGCCGCAACACCCACCAGCACCGAGCTGTTGGTGTCATATTGATAACAGGTATTGAGGGGGAATCCGCTGGCCTCCGTAAACCGAACGGTATCCGATTCCACAGTTTCGGTTGCGCTGACAGGGGTGCCGTTTAGCGACACCGCCACCGCCAGTCCTTCGATGCTCTTCTGTACCGGTTCTGTGTAGCGGAACAACATCGGGACATTGATATCGTCGAGCTGATATCCGAAATTCGCCGAGCTGATTGCCGGTCTCGGCTTGAGGAAGCTTAATGAGAGCGTAGCGTTGGTATCGAGCCCAGCCGGTTGTGGTGTAATGCCGCCCAGCACCAGCGTGACCGTTTCCACATTCGAATCCGTAACCGGGAAGTTGACGGTGCCCTGATTCAGATGCAGCACAACACTGCCCGTATCGCCGCCGCTGGTGGCATGGCCGGAAAGGGCGATCGTCGCGTCAAAGGTCGCATCCTGACGCACACCGTTGGCATCCTTAACCGTGCTCACGGTATTGCCGTAGGCATCCACTACGCTCAGTTTGACGGTTACCGTTTCACCCGCTTCCAACCGATCCGGATCACCGAGCGGCAGGTTGGTACGGCTCACGGCCGCCATCTGCAAGGCTACCGGATCACCCGGCAGGACTGTCACCGGGACACTGTTGCCCAGCACTGGCGGTGTGGCCGAATTACCGTCGTCATCGTAGCTGGTGACGATATCGGCATCGCCCGGGTACGCAACTGCAATCGCATAGCTGCCTGATGCCAGGCCGGACGACATCTCGATATCGGCCTTGCCATTTTGCAAGGTTACGGTCGCCTGTTCACCGGCTGGTCCCTGTGGTCCGG
>JBOIBL010000273.1:0-5318 GCA_050739495.1 Gammaproteobacteria bacterium
TAGGTGAAGGCCCGCGAGGCCTGCAAGGCAGTGAACATGTCGGCAACTTTTGCCTGCATCAGTTCGAATTCACCGATGGCTTTGCCGAACTGCTTGCGCTCGCGTATGTAGGGCAGGGTGACATCCATCGCGGCCTGCATGATGCCGAGCGGGCCGCCGGACAGCACCAGCCGTTCCGAGTCCAGCCCGCGCATCAATATATAGACGCCTTCGTTCACCTGGCCGAGTACGTTCGCGTCCGGGATTGCGCAATCCTGAAACACCAGCTCACAGGTGTGCGAACCGCGCATGCCGAGCTTGTCGAGTTTCTGCGCAGTGGTGAAACCGGGCATGCCTTTCTCGACGATGAATGCGGTCATGCACTTCGAACCCGCGTCCTTGCTGGCCGTGCGCATGTACACGATTAGTGCGTTCGCTTCCGGGCCGTTGGTGATCCACATCTTGTTGCCATTGGCAATCCACTTGTCGCCTTGCTTCTCGGCATGGCACGACATGGAACCCACCACGTCGGAACCTGCACCCGGTTCGGACATCGCCAGCGCACCGATCCATTCGCCGCTGCACAGTTTCGGCAGGTATTTTTTACGCTGTGTCTCGGTAGCGTGCAGGAACAGATTGTTCATGCACAGATTGGAATGTGCCGCGTAGGACAAACCCACCGAGGCGGACGCGCGCGAGATCTCTTCCATTGCGACCACGTGCGCGAGGTAGCTCATGCCCGATCCGCCGTATTCGGTCGGGATCGTGATGCCGAGCAGACCGAGCTCACCAAATTTGCGCCACAGGTCGGCCGGGAATTCAGCACGTTCGTCAATCTCCGCCGCGCGCGGCGCGATCTCTTCCTCGGCGAAGCGGTGCACCGTTTCACGCAGCAGATCGAGTTCTTCGTTGATGTGAGTATTGAGCGCGGTCACGAAGGTTCCCCCGGTGTCAGCCCCGCTCTCTCCCCTCGAGAGAGCGGGGTGCACGGTTTACTTGCCGTTCTTGCGTCCTGCGAAGAAGCGATCGTAGCTCTGGCGCACGGTCGGCAGCTTCACGCGACCGATGGCGGCGATGCGCTGCTCGGCCAGGCGGTCGGCTGCCTTGTAGGTCGGAATTTTTTCCTTGTCGGCCAGCGCGAAGATATTGCTCATGATGTCGTAGATGCCCGATACCATGCGGTTGGCGCGCTCGCGGTCGTAGCCCTGCAACTCGATGGACACGTTCATCAGGCCGCCGGCGTTGATTGCGTAATCCGGCGCGTACAGGATGCCCTTCTTGTGCAGCTCGTCACCGCAGGAATCGGTCGCCAACTGGTTGTTGGCCGCGCCCGCCACGATCTCGAACTTGAATTGCGGGATGGTCTTCTCGTTCACCGTCGCGCCCAGTGCGCACGGTACATAGACCTTGGCGTCCACGCCGTAGATGTCGTCCATCTTGACGGCTTCGGCGCCCATCGCCACGCACTGGTCGATGCGTTCCTGATTCATGTCGGTGACGAACACCTTGGCGCCGGCATCGCGCAGATGCTTGACCACGTGGAAGCCCACGTGACCGAGACCCTGCACCGCGTAGCTGCTCTTGCCCAGATCGGTGTGGCCATATTTCTTGTTCAGCGAAGCCTTGATGCCCTGGATCACGCCGAAGGCAGTGAACGGGGAGGGATCGCCGGAGCCGCCGTGCACCGGATGCACGCCGGTCACGTAGTCGGTTTCCTGGAAGATGTAGTCCATGTCCTGGACGTTGGTGTTCACGTCCTCGGCGGTGATGTAGCGGCCGCCCAGCGACTGCACGAACTTGCCCAAGGCACGGAACATCTCTTCGGACTTCTGCGAGGGATCGCCGATCAACACCGATTTGCCGCCGCCCAGGTTCAGGCCGGAAACCGCTGCCTTGTAGGTCATGCCCTTGGAGAGACGCAGCACATCGGTCAGCGCTTCCTGTTCGTTCTGATACGGCCACATGCGCAGGCCGCCCAGCGCGGGGCCGAGCGTGGTGTTGTGGATGGCCACGATGGCCTTGAGCCCCGACGGCTGATGATGGAAAAACACGACTTCTTCATGCCCCATCTTGTCGAGGGTGGCGAACAGCTCCATTACGACCTCCTAAAAAGCAGGATTTTTGCGGATTGTGTTGGCGGCCCCGTTTCGGGGATGGCCGCGGCTCGGTGGTGTCGGCGCCCCAGCTGAGCGCACCGATACCCTAAAAAAATCAGCCCTCGGGGGTCCGAGGGAGCAGGGTATTATAGCCTGAAGCCCTGTTCCGAGGCAGGCCGCCCCCAGCCTCATCCCCAGTCCCATAGTTAGGCCGGGTCCGGGTGGGCCGTCTATAATCCCCCGGATACCTTAAAGAACACCCCAAAGACCCTGATCCGACAGAGGCCCCGATGACCACTGCCCGCAAGCCTGCCGATGCCCCCGTGACCCGCGCTGCCCAGCAGCCGCTGCGGTTTGTGACCGCTGCCAGCCTGTTCGACGGCCACGACGCGGCCATCAACATCATGCGGCGCATCATCCAGGGCCAGGGCGCGGAAGTGGTCCACCTCGGCCACAACCGCTCGGTCGAAGACGTGGTGCGCGCGGCCCTGCAGGAGGATGCGGACGGCATCGCCATCAGCTCCTATCAGGGCGGACACATGGAGTACTTCAAATATATGGTGGACATGCTCAAAGAGCGGCATGCCTCCCACATCCGGGTGTTCGGCGGCGGTGGCGGCACCATCACCCCGGAAGAGATCGCGGAACTGCACGATTACGGCGTCGAGCGCATCTACCACCCCAACGACGGCATGCACATGGGTCTCGGCCACATGATCGAGGACGTGGTGCAGCGCGCCGAAAAGCACCGCGTCGAGACCGAGCGCCCAGCCAAGGTCGCACTCGACGATGAGATTTCGGTCGGCAAGATGCTGTCCGCTATAGAAGAAGGCGCACTCGGCGAGTCCGAGCTGGCCAAACTGCGCAAGGAATGGGAATTCGCCGGCAAGAAGACCCCCGTGGTCGGCGTCACCGGCACCGGCGGCGCCGGCAAGTCGTCCGTGGTGGACGAACTCTTGCTGCGCTTCCTGCAAGCCTTCCCCGAGATGCGCATCGCCGTGCTTGCTGTCGATCCCACGCGCCGTCGCACCGGCGGCGCACTGCTCGGTGACCGCATCCGCATGAATTCCTTGCGCAGCCAGCGCGTGTTCATGCGCTCGATGGCCACGCGTCGTCAGCACGCCGCCACCAGCGTGATGCTGCACGACTGCATCGGCTTCCTGCGCGGGCAGGGCTATGACTTGGTCATCGTCGAGACCGCCGGCATCGGTCAGTCCGATTCCGAGATCGTGGATCTGGTGGATTTCGCCACCTACGTCATGACCAGCGACTACGGTGCGGCCAGCCAGCTCGAAAAGATCGACATGCTGGATTACGCCGAACTCGTCGTGCTCAACAAGTTCGACCGGCGCGGCGCGGAAGACGCGCTGCGCGATGTCAAGAAACAATGGAAGCGCAACCGCACCGCATTCAAGATGCCGGACGACGAAGTGCCGGTCTATCCGACCATCGCCAGCCAGTTCAACGATCCGGGCATCACCTGGATGTTCGTCAACCTGTGCCTGTTGCTGCGCGAGAAACTCAAACTTGCGGAAGATAAATGGACACCGCAAGTTGACACGTCAAT
This sequence comes from Gammaproteobacteria bacterium, assembly GCA_050739495.1. GTDB lineage: Bacteria > Pseudomonadota > Gammaproteobacteria > Natronospirales > REEB76 > DASSKW01. Next base: position 3,643 of record JBOIBL010000273.1, read on the forward strand.
CAAAGAACCGCGCGCCACCGTACTCATCCCCGGCGCGCGCGTGCGTTACCTCGCCGAGATCGCCGAGCAGGGCCGCGGCATCAACACGGAAATCGAACGTGAAGCCGACGCCGCCGGCCGCGCGCAACACTTCTATGAAGTGCTGCGGGAATTCAACGATCCGAAATTGCCGAAGCCGTTGGGTTTGTATGAATCTGACGACTTAAATTCCGTCATACCCGAGAAAGTTGGAAGCCAACCTAATCAAGAACTGGATTCCCGCCTCCGCGGGAATGACAAGAGTAAAAGCGCATCTTCTTCCGTCACCCCGGCAGAAGCCGGGGTCCAGTCCAAAAAAGATTCCCAGACCGACTCTTCTTCCGTCATTCCCGCGGAGGCGGGAATCCAGTCCAACTCAGATTCCGCAACCGAATCTTCTTTGATTGTCTTACGCCAACGCTACAACGCCGCCATCAAGGACCTCTCCGGCGAAGCCCTTGACCTCCTACGCGAATGGCCCGCACGCCTCAAATCCATCACCGACGAACACTTCACGTACCAAGTGCGTGGCAAAGCTATCGAAGGCAACAACTACATCGAATCGCTGAGCCATCAGAAGATTCCCAAGATCGCCGCGCCGCATTACAAAAGCTGGGCGGACCTGCTGCGTTTCCTCATGCGGGAAAACCTGCCGGGCGCGTATCCCTACACCGGCGGCGTGTATCCGTATCGCCGCACCGGCGAAGATCCCACCCGCATGTTCGCGGGCGAAGGCACGCCCGAGCGCACCAACCGGCGCTTCCATTACCTCTCACACGGCCAGGATTCCGCGCGGCTTTCCACCGCATTCGATTCCGTCACGCTCTACGGCGAAGACCCGGCCGAGCGCCCCGACATCTACGGCAAGATCGGCAACTCCGGCGTCAGCATCGCCACGCTCAACGACATGAAGAAGCTCTATTCCGGCTTCGATCTGTGCGCTTCCAAGACCTCCGTGTCCATGACCATCAACGGCCCCGCGCCGATGATCCTGGCCATGTTCATGAACACCGCCATCGATCAGCAGGTCGAGAAATACCTGAAAGCCGACCCCAAACGCTGGGCCGCGGCGGAGCAGAAGATCGCGGACATATATAAAGGTAAGCAACGCCCGCATTACACCGGCGAACTGCCGGACGGCAACGACGGCTTAGGGCTAGGGCTGCTTGGCGTCACCGGCGACGAAGTCGTGGACCGCGAGACCTACGACAAGATCAAGGCCGAAACCCTGCACAAGGTGCGCGGCACCGTGCAGGCCGACATCCTCAAGGAAGACCAGGCACAGAACACCTGCATCTTCAGCACCGAATTCGCACTGCGCATGATGGGCGACATCCAGCAGTACTTCGTGGACAAGAAAGTCCGCAACTTCTATTCGGTCTCCATCTCCGGCTATCACATCGCCGAAGCCGGCGCGAACCCGATCTCGCAGCTTGCCTTCACGCTCAGCAACGGCTTCACCATCGTCGAGTATTACCTCGCGCGCGGCATGAAGATCGACGACTTCGCGCCCAACCTGTCGTTCTTCTTCTCCAACGGCCTGGACCCCGAGTACAGCGTCATCGGCCGTGTCGCTCGTCGCATCTGGGCACGCGCCATGCGCGAACGCTACGGTGCCTCGGCGCGCAGCCAGATGATGAAGTACCACATCCAGACCT
>JBOIBL010000274.1:0-14535 GCA_050739495.1 Gammaproteobacteria bacterium
AAAAATAATACAATCCGATCTTTATCCTTCCAGCTGTCTGCTATGCGGCCAGCGCAGCAGTTCAAAGCTCGATTTATGCCCTGCCTGCGAGCGCGAGTTGCCCTGGAACCGAGAGGCTTGCCGCCACTGCGCCGCACCGTTGCCCCCGGGCGATGAGACCAGAATATGTGGCCACTGCCTGCGGCAGCCACCGGCCTGGCAGACTGCTGCCAGCCCCCTCCGCTATACCTGGCCACTCGACCGGCTGATTCTGCGCTTCAAGTTCAAGGCCGATTTGGCGACCGGTCGGTTATTGGGCAATCTGCTGGCCGGTTTTTTGGCTGCGGACACCGCGTCCCCACCGGATTGCCTGATTCCAGTGCCCTTGCACCCGTCACGGCTCAGGGAACGTGGCTTCAATCAGGCTCTGGAACTGGCGCGCCCTGTAAGCCAGCGGCTGAAAGTGCCTCTGGCGGCGGGGCTTTGCCGCCGAATCCGGCATACCGAGGTCCAATCCAGGCTGGATGCCCGCTCCCGGCAACGAAACCTGCGCGGAGCGTTCAAGATCACTGCCCCGGTAGCCGGCCTGGATGTCGCCATTCTGGATGACGTGGTGACCACCGGCGCCACAGTCGCGGCGCTGGCCTCGGCCTTGCGCGAAGCGGGGGTCAATGGAATCAGGGTCTGGAGCCTGGCGCGGGCTGCTGGTTGAAAAGCATTGCAAAGCCCCCAAACTACAGTACACTATATACTTATTGTTAAATCGTCTCCAGACTGGAATTTATCTAATCATGTGCTTTGGTCCACAGCCCCGGCGTACTATTCCTGACCTCTACAGCAGCGTGATGCTGGCTATGGGCACCCTTAATAACAACAACACCATGGAGCGGCTGTGAGCGCTACCTCTCAGGTCCGTGTCGAGACGGATAACCTCCAGGTGGGGATGTATGTAACGCGCCTGGACCGGCCCTGGACGGAAACCCCGTTCCTGTTTCAGGGGTTCTACATCCGCAGCCCCGACGAAATCGAAGAGCTGCGCCGCTACTGCCAATTCGTATTCGTTGATACTGAGCAAAGTGGCAACCGCAGCGAGGTGTCCGCCACCCGCACGGCCAGCAAGACCAGTCCCAGCAGCGAACACACCATCACTGGTGTGACCAGTCTGCGCTACCCGGCTCCTCGTCCGAGTAGCAACGGAGTGGCTCGGAACCGCACCGTCTATACCGCGTCCATCCCGGTAGAACAGGAGATGAAAGCCGCACGCCGCGTGCATGCGGAAGCTACCGAAGCGTTGCAGGAGATTCTCACGTCACTGCAAAATGGCGAGCAGCTGGACATGGAGCTGGCCAAACAGACTGTCGAGCCGATGGTCGAGAGTGTGTTGCGCAACCCGGATGCGATGATCTGGCTGGCGCGCATGAAACAACATGATTCGTACAGTTACCATCACTCGGTCGGCTGTTCGGTATGGGGCATTGCCTTCGCACGCCATCTCGGCCTCGATCGCCAGGCGCTTTACGAAATCGGCCTGGGCTGCATGCTGTTCGATGTGGGCAAGACCCGGCTGCCAGTTGACCTGTTGATGAAACCGCAACAACTGACGCCTACCGAGGTACACGTAATACGAAACCATGTCGACTACAGTGTCGCGATCCTGGAAAACAGCGACGGCATAACCCCGCGCATCATCAGCATGGTGCATAGCCACCATGAGCGCTTCGACGGTAGCGGCTATCCCGACCAGCTCAAGGCCAACCAGATTCCCACCTTTGCCAAGATCGCCGGCATGGTCGACTGCTACGATGCAATCACCAGCATCCGCCCTTACGCGAAACAACGTTCGCCTTATGAAGCGGTGCGCGAAATTTACGCTTGGCGTAACACCTTGTTCCAGACCGAAGTAGTCGAACAGTTCATGCAGGTGGTTGGCGCATTCCCGACCGGTTCACTGGTGGAATTGAACAGCGGCGCCGTGGGGGTGGTGATCTCGCAGAATGAGGCTCGCCGGCTACGACCGAAAGTCATGGTAGTACTCGACGAACGCAAGAAACGTCTGCGTCATTTCGAAGTGATTGATCTGTTGAATGACAATCAATTTCAGAACGTCCAGAAACTCTGGATAGAAAAGTGCCTGGAACCGGGCGCACACGGGATTGATCCGCAGGAACTGTATCTCTGAATTTCGGCAGCGGGAGACACGGCCATGACTGACAAGATTCTCTCGCTGCGGCCCAACCGTCCATCGCTCAACCGTTATCTCGCTTCCTACATCCGCCGCGCGCATGACAGTGATCGCCAATTGGCACTATTGGTGATACAGATCAAGCGCGGCCAGGACTTCAGCGCCCTGTTCGGCCACAATCGCAGCGAAGCCCTGCTGGAATTCATGGCGGAACGCCTGGACAGCGTCTGTCGCCGCGATGATCGCATCATCCGTAGCGGCGACTATGAATTCGCCATGATCCTGCCAGACATCCTCAACGAGGGACACGCCATCCTCGCCGCCAACAAGATTTTGCGAACGCTGGAGGCACCCTTCGAACTCGATGGCACTTCGGTGATCACCGGTATCCATATCGGCATCGCCTTGTTTCCGGAACATGCCGCCACCCCGGAAAACCTGATGCAGCAGGCGGCCCTGGCATTGAATTCTGCAGAAGCAACCAACCAGCCTTACACGATGTACAGCGATGCAACACCAGACGAGATCAGTGATGCCTGGGACATCGAGAGCGAGATGGACGCTGCGATGCAGAATGGCGAAATGCAGATCTACTACCAGCCAAAGATAAATCTGCGCGGCGGTTTGCCTTGCGGAGCCGAAGCCCTGCTACGCTGGCAAAGCCCCCGGCGCGGACTGGTGCCGCCCAGCATGTTCATCCCCATAGCATTGCGCACTGGCCAATTGAAAGCGCTTACCTGGTCAGCGATGAACATGGCCCTGGAACACGCCGCCAGCTGGCCGATGCGCTTCGGCCCGCTATCCGTCGCAGTGAACATCTCGCCGTCGTTGCTCGAGGATGATTCATTGGTCAACCGGGTAGTGGATGCCATGGCAATCTGGGGCACCAAACCCAACCGCCTGATCCTGGAGATCACCGAATCAGCCGTGATGCGGCATCCGGAACTGAGCTTCGATACCATCCGCACTCTCAAGAACAAGGGCGTCGGTGTATCCATCGATGACTTCGGTACCGGCTATTCATCGCTGGCAAACTTCAAGAGCATCCCGGCCACCGAACTGAAGATCGACAAGAGCTTCGTACTTAACCTGCTCAAGGACAAAGCTGACGCCGGGATAGTCCGCACCATCATCGGGCTGGCACAGACTTTCGACCTGCAAGTTGCGGCGGAAGGCGCCGAGGATCTCGAGACCCTGAAAGAACTGAAAAACCTGGGGTGCCACAGCGCCCAGGGGTACTACATCAGTCAGCCGCTGCCACCCGAGACATTCGCCAAATTCATCAACGAATACACACCCGTGGCCCTCTGAAGCCGAAACTCAAGCTGCAGTGAACGTGTAATGCAGCAGGATACCGGCAAACACGGCGGCACCGAACCAGTTGTTGTTCAGGAATGCCTGAAAACACCGCTGCGGATCACGGTGTCTGATCAGATATTGCTGATAGACAGCAAAGCCTGCCGCGAACGCCAGACCTGCATAGTAAGCGCCGCTCAAATCCAACCGGTGCCCAACCAGCAGCAGCGTCAGTAACAACAACCCCTGCAGTATCCCGATGATCAGCCGGTCCAGCTCACCGAACAGGATAGCGGTGGATTTCACGCCGATCTTCAAGTCATCGGGACGATCCACCATCGCGTACATGGTGTCGTAAGCCGTGGACCAGATGATATTGGCGATGAAGATCAGCCACGCGACAGTCGGCACGCTCCCAGTGGTAGCAGCGTACGCCATGGGGATGCCCCAGCCGAAAGCCAGCCCCAGATACGGCTGCGGCAAATACGTGTAACGCTTCATGAACGGGTAGGACATCGCAAGCACCAGCCCGATTATCGACAGTCCGATCGTCAGCAGATTCAGCGTCAGCACCAATGCGAACGCCAGCACCCCCAGCAGCACGAACAGTGCCAGCGCTTCATAAATATTCACTTCACCGGTTGCCAACGGGCGTTCGCGCGTACGTTTGACGTGGGGATCAAATCTGCGGTCCGCGAAATCGTTCATGATGCAACCTGCAGCCCGCATGATGAACACACCGATCACGAAAATCACAAACAGTTTCGGAGTGGGATGTCCGTCTGCCGCCAGCCACAATGCCCACAGGGTGGGCCATAGCAGCAGAAAACTGCCGATCGGCCGATGCAGACGCATAAGACGAATGTATGCCCAGCAACGCTCTGCCAGCCTGGGCAGCCAGTGTTTCACCAGGCGGCTACGTCGTAACTGTTTGATCCAGGCCTCGATGCGCGCATCCATCACTCATGCACTCCCGGCAAAAAACATTCGTATATCAGCAGGCGTGAATCCCGCACTCTCAGCACGGACCGGCGCGCCCATAATGCGACTGGTGGTTCCACCAATCCGCGTACTGCATCACGATAGAGGCTGTCCGCCACCGTAACGCATCGCACTTCGATCTCGTCGCGAGTCGCACCCTGTTCGGCAAATACACGATCTCCAAGTGGTTGCGTACCGAGCTGATCGAGCCAGCGTGAAGCTCCTTCATTCGAAGTCAGCGTCCGCCCGAACACCAGTGGCTGGGCACCACACAGATATACCTCACGTAACTGCGCCGTGCTGCCCGGCACCACGTCCAGCAGCCGTGCATCCTCTGCTCCCAATTCGATCCCGTTCTCTTTCAACACCCGGACATGAAACGCATCTCCCACAAGTGCGCGCAATTTCTGCGTCAACGAACCGGCGTGGGCGAGCCATGACCAGGGCGCAACTGGGCGTTCCGCTCCCAGCCATGCCGTCACCGCCTGCCAGTGATCAGTATTCATTGCGATGTCTGCTGGTCGCGCCATGGTGGTCCGCTCAGACTCGTCCGTAACGGCTATTGTCCCCCAACCAGCGCTGAATTATCTGCGTCACACGGTCGGGATTTTGATTCAGCAATTGCAGTGCCGCACGTTGCACGTCCGGAACCAGAGCTGCGTCACGGGTCAGATCTGCGATGCGCAGTTTCAGCTCGCCCGCCTGCCGGGTCCCCAGCAGCTCTCCGGGACCGCGCAATTCCAGATCCCGGCGCGCAATCTCGAAACCATCATTGGTCTCGCGCATGGCCTTGAGACGGGTCCTGGCGGTACTGGAAAGTGGCGCATGGTAGAGCATCACACAACTCGACTCCACGCGCCCGCGCCCCACCCGACCGCGCAACTGGTGCAACTGCGAGAGTCCCAGACGTTCGGCATTCTCGATGATCATCAGGCTCGCATTGGGAACGTCCACACCCACTTCAATCACGGTAGTCGCGACCAGCAATTGGGTATCGCCGGATTTGAAGTGCGCCATGGCACGCTCCTTGTGTGCCGCTTGCATCCGGCCGTGCACCAGGCCGACTCTCAATTCCGGCAACGCCGCAGTCAGGAGCGCAGCAGTATCCTCCGCTGCCTGACACTGCAACACATCGGACTCCTCGATCAGGGGACATACCCAGTAAACCTGCCGGCCTTCCAGACAGGCATGCCGCACTCTTGCGACCACTTCATCGCGGCGCGAATCGGCGATCACCACCGTCTTGACCGGAGTCCGTCCCGGCGGCAGTTCATCGATTGACGATACATCCAGATCCGCATATGCGGTCATGGCCAGAGTGCGTGGAATGGGCGTTGCAGTCATGATCAGCTGGTGCGGGCGGTAGCCGCCCTCTGCACCTTTCTCGCTCAGAGCCAATCGTTGATGCACCCCGAAGCGGTGTTGTTCGTCGATCACTACCAACGCCAGCGACTCAAAGCTGACCTCCTCCTGGAACAGGGCGTGAGTACCGACAGCAAACGCAGAAACCCCATCCCGTAGCGTTGCAAGTGCTGCACGTCGTTCGCCGGTCTTCATGCGTCCACTTAACCACACCGGTTCAATACCGAGCGGCGCGAACCAGTTCTGGAAATTGCGATAGTGCTGCTCGGCGAGCAATTCAGTAGGCGCCATCAGCGCAGCCTGAAACCCATCATCGATGCAATCCAGGATTGCGAGTGCCGCCACGACTGTCTTGCCGCAGCCGACATCGCCTTGCACCAGCCTCAACATGGGATGTGTTTGCCCGAGATCATGCAGGATCTCGCCGCTGACCCGCTGTTGCGCCGCTGTCAGCTCAAATGGCAACGACTCGCGGAAACGCTGCGACAGGTCGCGGTTTTTACCTATGCCATGCGCTCTGCTGCGTTCGGCATTCAGGCGTAAGCGTCGCAAACTCAGATGATGCGCGAGCAATTCCTCGAAGGCGAGGCGCTGCTGAGCTGGATGCGAACCGTCCATCAGCAATTCGACCGGCGCATCCACCGGCGGCCGATGCACGTAGCGTACCGCTTGCGCCAATGCAGGCATCGCGGTTTGCGACAGGACTCCGGCCGGTAGCAGTTCCGGCAACAATCCGGGGTTGGCTTCCAGAATCTTCAGCGCCTGGTCTGTGAGTGCCCGCAATTTCAGTTGTGCGATGCCCTCGGTCGCAGGGTAAATCGGAGTGAGGGCGGATTCATGCGGCATCGCGATCCCCGGCGTCACTATCCGGTATTCCGGATGGATCATCTCGAGCGTGACCGCACCCGGACGTGCTTCGCCGTAACAACGCAGATGCACACCGCGCGCCAACGCATCAGCTTGTGCTTGATTGAAATGAAAAAACCGCAAGGTGAGCGCGCCGGTCCCGTCGCTGATACGCACCAGCAAGGTTCGGCGGCGGCGGATCACGATCTCCGCAAGTTGCACTTCGCCCTCGATCGCTGTCGGTACCCCGGGGCGCAGTGCCCCGATGGGGATGATTCGGGTGCGATCCTCGTAACGCGCGGGCAGATGAAACAGCAGATCCGAAACTGTGCGGATACCGAGACGGGTGAGACGTTCCGCGACCTGCGGGCCGACGCCACGCAGCCGGGTAATCGGCACCGGCGCCGCATGTGTCTCGACAGCTACCTGCGGCCGTGACTCGGTCACACCGCCATCACCGCGTCCACTTCGATTTTCGCGCCGCGCGGCAGCGCCGCCACTGCCAGGGTGGCGCGGGCTGGATAGGGCTCATGAAAATATCCGGCCATGATCTCGTTGACCTTGGCGAAGTCTCCCAGATCCAGCAGATAGATATTCAGCTTTACTATTTGTTCGAGTCCGGTGCCGGAGGCTTCCGCGACTGCTTTCAGATTATCGAATACCCGGCGCGCTTCGGCCTCAATCCCGCCCTGTGTCATTTCGCCACTGGCGGGATCGAGAGCGATCTGGCCTGAAAGATAGACGGTGTTGCCGGCCCTGATGGCCTGTGAGTAAGGACCGATGGCGCGCGGAGCCTGATCGGTGAAAATTGCGATACGGGTCATAGCTGCCTCATCTTTGGAAGAGTTGGTTGATCAGGTGTGTATATCCGTACAGTATGCCGCAAATTGCTGATTTTCCTATCCTCGACCTCACTACACAAGCAGGATTCATGGAAATCCGGCAGAGCTGTGCTATAACTATAAAATACGATTATTTACGTACATTGGGGAGGAGAAAAATGAGGGCCTTGATTTGCATCGCGGCGAGCATCGTCCTTTTGTTGGCGTTTGGCGTCTCCGGAGACAACTCCCCCACCTCACAAGGTGACGATGCCATCAGTCTCCAGCTCGGTAAAATCTCGGTCAAAGGTCAGCGTCAGGTCATGCGCGCACTACAGGCCATAAAAGTTGGCCTGCACACCCCTATATCTGGTGCAAGGAAAGATCGTGACAAGATCGTCTGCCGTATCCACGAGGGGCTGGGGTCACACGCACACCAGATACTGACTTGTGCTCCCAATTGGGTACTGACCAAACAGCGCATGGAAATACAGATCCAAATAATGGCGGTGCGGGGCAGCGTGCCCAGCGGCGCGCCTGCTGCAATCCAGTCACAAGAGATACTGGAATCACTCACCGCGCCACAACCACAACATGAATTCAACTTGAACGTAACCTCCAATTTCCGGCCTTTTCTCGACAGGCTCCCCGAGCTCATGCCCCCTGCGACGACTACCGCACCACCTGCCAAACAAAATCAAAAGTCACGAACCAATGAGAGCTTCCCTCATTGACATCTCAAGTAATTGTCACCGGATCGCCGTAACCTGCTTGTGGCTGTCGGCCATGACAGCTACGGCGTCTGCATTTGCCGATCAAAACAACCAAGCTTCAGCGACTGCCGCAACTGTTCCCGCACCTGCGGCAACGAGCTTAGCGAAACCTGCCACTACAAATCTGAGTAAGGTGCAGGTAACAGGCATCAGGGAATTGGTTCATACCTTACAAACCGTCAAGGTCGCCCTTAAACGTCATTTTAATAATGATCCCAAGCGGGTAAACGAAATGATCTGCGAAATTAACGGTGGTTTGAATCCGACTTTGGAATGCGGTACTCAAGGCTGGTACCGTATGCGGCGGGAAGCATATCACTTGGGATTCCTGCCAGCCGGCAATGGCTTTGCTGGCGGAGAACTCGGTCAGGCGGCGGTTCCATACCTGGGCCATCCATGGCACGTCGTTCATCCTGTCAATCACACGCAACTCATGTACCTGAGAAAATTACTCAAGAAGTTACCCTCCCCGGATGCGAATCAGAAAATCCTGGTCAAATGGGATGAACGGCATGCGTCCGATCAGAATAATCTCCACGTGCGTTCAGACCGGATGCAGTAAGCCCACTACTTACAAGCGCCACACACGGCTGGTATATAATTTCCGGTATGGAAACCAGGGGATAGGGATATGATTAACCGCCGCTACCGGATCAACTTGATTTGGCTTTGCTTGTTCGCCGCCCAGATTGGCCAACCATCTGCCAGCAAAGCATCAAACCTGCAGGCAACGGCTCCTGCCGCCACTAATTTGAGCAAAATACAGGTGACGGGCGTTAAACAGTTGGTACACACTCTGCAAGTGGTGAAGGTTGCCCTCAATGAGCCATTTTCTACCAGCCCCGCTAAAGCCGATGTCGTGGTCTGCCGGATCACCCATGACCATGGAGAACTTAGCACCGAGGCGAGAATGGGGGCGATTCTGGAATGCGGCACCAACAGCTGGTTTACCTCGCGCCGGGACGCATATCATCTAAGCGGCGATACAGCCAATGCCGTAGCCGACGCTCCAAATACTCCGGTCTACGAGCGCAAAGGTGCCTGGCACAGCGTACGGACGCTGAGTCTGCAACAAGTACAGGCATTACGGAAGTTGCTGAACAAGCTTCCCACTCCGGATTCCAATCAGAAAATTCTGGTGGAAATGGGCGACGCCGGAAAAAATTAGCCCGGGACAGCCGTTTACTCAGGCACGGGTACGCTGGATGCGAATGACCTGCGGCAGTCCGCGCAGCTTGCGGAGAATACGCGCCAACTGGATCCGGTCTTTCACTCCGAACACGAAAGTCAGCACTGAAGTCAGTTCATCACGATCCTGCTGATTGACGTGTTCGATGTTGGAACGCATCTCGGCGATGGCCGCCGCAACTGTCGCGAGCACACCTCGCTGGTTAGCAACATCGGCGCGGATCTCGACCGGAAATTCGCGTTTGATGCGTTTCTCCCACTGCACCTCGATCCATTTTTCCGGCTGGTTGCGGTAATCGTTCAGATTGCCGCACTCCTCGCGATGGATCACGATACCTTTACCAGCGGTCAAGACGCCGACGATGCCGTCGCCGGGTATCGGATGACAGCAGCGTGCAAAGGTCACCACCAGTCCTTCGGTGCCACGGATCGCCAACGGTGCGCCAGGCTTGCCTGCTTCCGTCCCGGTATCCTGCGCTGACAGTAAACGGCGCGCTACCAACGGCGCCAGATGCTGGCCGAGTCCGATGGATTCAAACAATTCATCCTGATCATGCAGTTTGAATTCGCGAATCACCGTCTCGATGCGCTCATCCGGAATCCGGTCAAGTTTGAGCGACAGAGAAGCAAGCGCGCGTTCCAGCATGCGTCGCCCCAGCGCAGCGGCCTCATCGTGTTGCAGGTTCTTGAGGAAATGCCGGATGTTGGCGCGCGCCTTCGCCGTCACCACAAAATTCAACCAGGCCGGATTGGGACGGCCTTTGGGCCCGGTGATGATCTCGACCGTCTGGCCGTTTTCCAGTTGGGTGCGCAATGGCACCAGGCGGCGGTTCACCTTTGCCGCCACGCAGGCATTACCGACATCGGTATGCACCGCGTACGCAAAATCCACCGCGGTTGCGCCACGTGCCAGACGATGAATATCACCCTTGGGGGTGAATACATAGACTTCGTCAGGGAATAGATCGACCTTGACGTTTTCGAGGAACTCCAGTGAATTGCCGGCGCCTTCCTGCATCTGCAGCACGCCTTTCAACCATTCACGCGCCCGTACTTCGGGAGCAGTAGCACTGCTGCCGCTGGTCTTGTATGTCCAGTGAGCAGCAATGCCCGACGCGGAAATCTTTTCCATGTCTTCAGTGCGTATCTGCACTTCCAGCGGTACGCCCTGTGGTCCGATCAATACCGTGTGCAGTGACTGGTAGCCGTTGGCCTTGGGGATCGCGATGTAATCCTTGAATTTGCCGGGCACCGGTTTGTACAGACCATGTACGACACCCAGCGCCCGGTAACAGGTGTCGGTACGATCGACGATGATGCGGAACGCATACACATCCAGCACCTCATTCAGTGACAAACCTTTCACGCGCATCTTGCGGTAGATGCTGTACAGATGCTTCTCACGTCCGGCGACACTGGCCGTGACTGCATTGCGTTCCAGGGCCTGATTCAGGCTGGCGGTAATCTTCTGTACCATCTCCTTCTGGTGGCCACGTGCACGTTTGAGGTGGCGCGAAAGCACTTTGTAACGCAATGGATGCAGCGCTTCGAAACCGAGATCTTCCAGCTCCATGCGCATTGCGCTCATGCCCAGCCGATGTGCGATGGGCGCATAGATATCGAGCGTCTCGCGAGCGATGCGCCGCCGTTTGGGCGGCGGCATCACTCCCAGGGTACGCATGTTGTGCAGGCGGTCAGCGAGTTTGACGAGGATGACGCGGATATCCTCGACCATGGCGAGGATCATCTTGCGGAAGTTTTCGGCTTGCGCCTGCTCACGGCTCTCGAATTTGATCTGGGTGAGTTTGGATACGCCATCGACCAGCTGCGCCACTTCGCTGCCGAAATCCCTGATCAATTCTTCCTTGAGAGTCGGAGTGTCTTCTATGACATCGTGCAGCAGTGCCGCTTCGATGGTGTGGTAATCCATGCGCTGGTCGGCAAGGATCGTCGCGACTGCTATCGGGTGGGATATGTAGGGTTCGCCGCTGAGTCGGCGCTGACCTTCGTGGGCGCGCGCACCGAATTGATACGCGCGCTGAATTTCATCGACCTGCTCCTGTGGCAGGTAGGTGCGAAGCTTGGCTAACAGTGCTTCAAGTCCGGTAACCCGCTTCCCCCGGACGCGATCAAAGATGGAAGCGGTGTGTGACATGTTGTGGCGGTCGTACCGACCCCGTTACAGGGCGCCGCTAAAAATGAGGGATTTTGCTTTCTGGGTAGGCAGAAATGACCGAGGAACCGGAGTGTATACGCTAGTACATGAGGATTTCGAGGTCATTTCTAACACCCCCAGAAAGCAAAAGAGACATTTTTAGAGGTGCCCTACAGCGGATCCTCCGCGTCCATCACTACGACCGGCTGCTGTTCGACCGGCTCCTCAATGATAGGTTGCTCGATCTCGTCGAGGATCGCGGGCCCAACGTTGCCGGCGGCGACTTCGCGCAGTGCGACCACGGTGGGTTTGTCGTTCTCCCAGGCCACGGTCGGTTCGACGCCGCGTGACAATTGACGTGCGCGTTTGGTTGCGACCAGCACCAGCTGGAACAGGTTATCGACATTATCCAAGCAGTCTTCGACGGTGACGCGGGCCATGGAAACTCCGTAATGCTGAAAAAGCCAAAAAAATCAGGGCCTTTCAGTTTACCTGAGCAGACCACCTCACGCCAAGAGCGCGGCTATGATCGGGGCCAATTCCGGGCGCCCGGCACGGCTGGCTTCACCCTCGTTGGCCAGGATGGCGTTGAGGGCGGCCAAGGCATGCGCGAAATTGTCGTTGACCACCACATAGTCGAACTCGGTCCAGTGGGACATGTCGGTGGCGGCATCCTGGAGCCGCCGCGCGATTACCTGATCGCTGTCGGTACCCCGGTTCCGCAGCCGCCGCTCCAACTCCGCCCTGGAGGGCGGCAGGATGAAGACGCTGATCGCCTCCGGCATGGCGCGGCGTACCTGTTGCGCACCCTGCCAGTCGATCTCCAGCAGCACGTCATGGCCTGCGGTCAGGTTGGTCTCGACCGTGCGCCGGGCAGTCCCGTAGTAGTTATCGAACACCTGCGCGTGCTCCAGGAATTCGCCGGCCTCGACCATCCGCTGGAATTCATCCTTGGCCACGAAGTGGTAATCGCGCCCTTCTTCCTCGTTGGGCCGCTTTGTGCGGGTGGTATAGGAAATCGAAAACCGGAGTTCCGGATGCTCACGCACTAACTCCTTCACCAGACTGGTCTTGCCGGCTCCGGACGGTGCGGTGATGAGATACAGATGACCGCGACGCTGCAGGGCCTTACTCAAGGTTCTGCACCTGTTCGCGCATCTGCTCGATCAGCACCTTGAGTTCGACTACCCGCTGGGTAATGGCGCTGTCCTGGGATTTGGAACCGAGGGTATTGGCCTCGCGGTTGAATTCCTGCATCAGAAAATCCAGCCGGCGGCCAACCGCGTCGCCTTTTTTGAGGATGGACTCCAGTTCGGTCAGGTGGCTATCGAGGCGATCCAGCTCCTCAGCCACGTCGAGCCGCTGCAGCAACAGCACCAACTCCTGTTCCAGCCGGGCGGGATCCGCAGCAAGCTTCAGTTCCTCGAAACGAGCCTGCAATTTGTCCTGCAGCCGCCGGCGGATGCCGCCGGCTTGATCGCGTACTTCCTTGATAATCAAGAGGATCGCCTGGGCTCGTTCCCGCAGCATGGCTGCGGTACGCTGCCCTTCACTCGCCCGCATGGCGGTCAACTTCGCGAGAGCAGCATCCAGCAAATTTACCGCCTCCGCACCCACCGTCTGCAGATCCAGCGCCGGCTGTTTGACGACTCCCGGCCAGCGCAGCAATTCCAATGGGTTTACGCCAGCGTTGGTGCCGGCCAGCCCCGCCACCCGCATCGCCGCTGTGGCCACCGCCCGCACCTGATTCTCGTCGAGCTGCAACTCTCCTGCCTCACCGGCAGCAGCTTCGAACCGCAGTTGTGCATCCAATTTGCCCCGGCGCAATGCGGCAGCGATATGTTCGCGACACTCGGGTTCCAGGGCGCGCAGTTCCTCGGGCAAGCGCAGGCTCATATCCAGGTAGCGATGGTTAACCGTGCGCAATTCCCAGATCAACGTACCGAACGTGCCCCGCGCCTCGCTGCGCGCAAACCCTGTCATGCTGCAGATCATGCAGATTCCTGTGCCCGGAGGCGGTGGATGGAAGGCGGAATGGTAAGCTAAACGCCTTGTCTCTCGAAAGCCAATATTACAAAGAGGCTCCTCGGCTTGAACGTTGAAACCGCCCAAGTGAGCCGCCAAGGCAACCGCAGCGAAAATCAGGACCGTGCCAGTCTGGTGGTCACGGACAGCCGCATCCTGCTGGCAGTAGCGGACGGCATGGGCGGGCATGCTGCGGGCGACGTAGCTGCCGAGAGTGCCATTGATTCGCTGGTGCGCGCATTCAAACAGACGCGTGGCAGCATCCATGATCCGACTGAATTCCTGCGCATGAGTATCGTGGACGCGCATGAAGCGGTGGTGCTGCTGGGCAGTCAACTGCCACCGGAAGTGCGACCCCGTACTACCATCACCGCCTGCCTGATCGCGGATGACATGGCCTGCTGGGCACACGTAGGGGACAGCCGCATCTACCTGATCCGTGACCAGCACGTTCTTACCCGCACCCGGGACCATAGCGCGGTGGAGATACTGGCACAGCAGGGGCTGCTCTCCGATGACGCCATGGCGCGGCATCCGTTGCGCAATTTCGTGGATCAATGTCTCGGCGGCGACCCCGAGCTCCCCACCATCAGCATCGCCCCGCCCCATCCGCTCATGGCCGGTGACACACTGCTGTTGTGTTCGGATGGACTGTGGGCACCGCTCGAAGACGCTTACATTGCCAATGAACTCGGCATGCACATGGAACTGCAACTGTCGCTGGACCTGATCGCCGCCGAAGCCGAATCACGCGCCTCGCCCTCGAGCGACAACGTAACTGGCGTGGCATTGCGCTGGCAGGATTGATTATTCCCCGACCCATTAATCGCACATTCCTTCAATCTCGAAATTCGCAGGTGATCATTCCGATGAGACACGACAATCGCGCCACCGACGCGCTCCGCCCCGTCACGCTCACGCGTCATT
>JBOIBL010000275.1:0-8550 GCA_050739495.1 Gammaproteobacteria bacterium
CGATATCGATATCGTCGTCCACTTCCGGCGAGACGAAGATGGCAGCGAACGAGGTATGCCGGCGATTACCGGAGTCGAACGGCGATTTGCGCACCAGCCGATGTACGCCCGTCTCGGTACGTAGCCAGCCATAGGCATACTCGCCCTCGAAGCGCACTGTGGCGCTCTTGATGCCCGCCACTTCACCATCCGAGACTTCGATCAATTCGGTCTTGAAGCCGCGGCGCTCGCCCCAGCGCAGATACATGCGCAGCAGCATGTTGGCCCAATCCTGGGCTTCGGTCCCGCCGGAGCCGGACTGTACGTCGAGAAAGGCGTTATTGCTATCCATCGGCCCGGAGAACATGCGCTGGAACTCCATCCGTTCGACGGTCTGGCCCAGCCGTTCGACTTCAGAAGCGATCTCGCCTACCGATGCGGTATCCCCTTCTTCCACCACCAGACCCAGCAACTCGGCTGAATCCTCCAACCCGCCGCTGAGCCGGTCCAGATTGCTCACCAGTTCGTCGAGGCGGGCCCGTTCACGGCCCAGCTCCTGGGCGCGCTCGGGTTTGTCCCAGATCTTCGGGTCTTCCAGCTCCTTGCTTACTTCCTGGAGCCGCTCGCGCTTGGCATCGTAGTCAAAGATACCCCCTCAGGGCGCCGACGCGGCCCTTCAAGTCGGTGATCCGGGTTTTGATGGGGTTGATGTCCTGCACGGGATAATCCTGAACTTTCTAGGGTAGTTAAAGGCGGCTATGGTACTACAGGCTCCAGCAGGCTGTTGAGAAACAGCCTGTTAATCGGGTACAGGACGTACCGGCATTTTCCAATCAGGCAGGCTCGATATGCTCGACCAGCAATTGCAGGTGGCGTTCGCCGCGAAATTCGTTCACGTCCGGCCGGTACACGATACGCACCCGCTCACAATCCATTGGCAGTTGCTCGCCGGTTTGGCGAAACGCGATCGCATCCAGCCGCTGGGCGGTATCCGGCTGCATCAACAACATTTTCAGATGCCCCGTGCCCACCACACGCCGTTCCAGCAGACAGAATTCACCGTCGAAGCAGGGTTCAGGAAAGCCCTGTCCCCAGGGGCCCCCATCCCGCAGCAATCCCGCACACTCCAGGTTCAGGAATTCGGGCGCCAGCTCGCCATCAGTATAGATGACCCCGGTCATATCTTCGGGTGACAACCGGCGGCGCACTTCCGCATCGAAGGCATCTGCGAAGGGTCGAAACTGATCTGCACCCAGGCTAAGCCCCGCCGCCATCGCATGACCGCCGAATTTCGCAATCAAGCTTGGGTGCCGGGTAGAGACCGCTTCCAGTGCATCACGGATGTGCAAGCCTTTCACCGAACGGCCGGAACCCTTGAGCGTGCCGTCGTCGGCACGCGCGAATGCGATCACCGGGCGATGCACGCGCTCCTTGATGCGCGACGCCACGATTCCGACCACACCCTGATGCCAGGTTTCGTCGAACAGACACAGACCGAATGGAAGCTCTGGATCGTCGTCGTGCAACCCCATCCCGGCGAGTATCTGCAAGGCATCGTCCTGCATCTGGTTTTCGATGCCGCGTCGTTCATGATTGAGTTGATCCAGTCTCGCGGCCAGTTCACGTGCGCGAACAGGATCATCAGTCAGCAGGCATTCGATCCCCAATGACATATCCGTGAGCCGTCCCGCTGCGTTCAATCGCGGGCCGATGGCGAAACCCATATCTGCTGCACTCAGGTTCCTGGCATCGCGTTTGGCGATTTCGAGCAGCGCGTGTATCCCGGGCACACCACGACCGGCTCGCAATCGCGCCAGACCCTGCGCCACCAGTACGCGGTTGTTGTGATCCAGTGGCACCAGGTCCGCGACCGTGCCGAGCGCGACGATGTCGAGAAATTCCGCCAGATTAGGCTCTGTGATTCCGCGCGTCTGAAACCAGTTCTGCGTGCGCAGATGCGCGCGCAATGCCAGCAACAGATAGAACATTACTCCAACACCCGCCAGGGATTTACTGGGAAACCCGTCACCTGGCATGTTCGGATTCAGGATCGCATCGGCGACCGGTAATTCCGCACCAGGTAGATGATGATCCGTCACCAGCACCCGGATACCGGCAGCGCGTGCCGCAGCGACGCCTGCGAGACTCGATATGCCGTTATCCACCGTGATGATCAGATCGGGTTGGCGCTGCGCCGCCAGCGCCACGATCTCGGGTGTCAGGCCGTAGCCGTATTCGAAACGATTCGGCACCAGGTAGTCCACCTGCCGTGCGCCGAATCGGCGCAACGCGCGCACCGCGAGTGCGGAACTAGTGGCGCCGTCGCAGTCGAAATCGCCGACGATGAGTATGCGTTGGTCGGAATCCAGACATCCTGCCAGCAACGAAACTGCTGCCTGCATACCAAGGAACCCGCTGAAATCATGCAAGGTACCCAGCGCCTGATCCAGTTCCGCACCACTCCGTATCTGGCGTGCCGCATAAATACGCTGCAACAACGGATGTAATGCCGGAGAAAATTGTGCATCTGGCACCGGGATGCGGCGTTCAATGCGACGTGTATTCATCCCCTGCCCTGTATAACGCTGAGCGGACGGCGCTGGCGCCAGAATCGATGCAGCATGCTGCGATTCACCTGATAGACCCGATCCCCACCGGGATAGATGTCCAGTACCTCGGCCGCACCTTTGCGCAAGGCATCCAGTAACGGTTGCACGATACGGGCTTCAATCGTCGCCATCTCGCCGGCCTGTTCCACCTGCACTGCAATTAACCCGGTCTGTCCGGACCCGATCACTTCCGACACGTCAGGCCATTGTCTGCATACGCTGCCGGCAAACAATGCCAGACCATGCACCAGCGGCATGTTGGTTGCTACCTGTTGCGGGCCCGCTGCTGCAACACCGGGCAGCCTTCCGCCGCCCCATAACCATGCGGTATTGATGAGCGGCTTGCCCGCTGCCTCACGCGCCTGATTAACTGCATGTTCATGGAATAGCATCTGCATCTCGTTCATGAGCTGTTTGAGAAACGGAGCATCCGGTCCGGACGGCATGAAATCGAATATCGGACCACCCGCTACTTGCACCGGATCATGAGTCACACAGGTCATATCCTTCGGCGTGTGCAGATACCAACGTAACGGCGAGGGGGTCTCCAGCACGAAACCTTCCTCCGCATACATACGGTTGAAGGTATCGGCCAATGCCTGCGCCTCTTCAGCGCGCACCTCCAACGTCGCAAGAGCTGACATCACCAGTTGATCGCGATCTGCAACCAGATGCACCGGATCCGCTCGCAACCAGAAACCATCTCCCCTTTGCCCCGTATCGGCCAGATAAGAAAGTGGCGCCATCGTCAAACTCGCGGGTGGCAGTTTGAACACCGCGGCCAGCAAGTCGTGCATGCTGCCTTCCGGAGCCGGACGCGAATCGGCGCGTGTCAGCAGGGTTTCCAGGGCTGGCAGACGCGGCAAACCAGCCGCAAAGCGGGCGAGATCGGGAATGAATAACTTTATTGGCATGGAACGACGTTTGGCTTACTTGTGTCCATTATGCCGTTTCCACTACGCTATCTACCATGAAATTCACTCAAGACAGACCCGGTGGCGATACCAAAGTCATTCGCGCCTATGCGCCGGGCCGGATCAATGTAAACGATGTCCTCATCAGCCGCAGCTTCATCCTGTCACCGGAGCGATTGATCGAAGACTGGCCGCCACAGCGACACCAGGACATCACGCTAGGCCATTTGCAGGTCGCTCTG
Source organism: Gammaproteobacteria bacterium (assembly GCA_050739495.1). Taxonomy (GTDB): domain Bacteria; phylum Pseudomonadota; class Gammaproteobacteria; order Natronospirales; family REEB76; genus DASSKW01. The sequence continues at coordinate 3,745 of JBOIBL010000275.1, forward strand.
GAACTGGCACCGGAAATTCTGATTATCGGGACCGGAGCCACACTGCATTTCCCGGAAGCGAGCATCATGGTGGACATCCAAGGACGTGGCATCGGTCTGGAGGTCCTGGACACTGCCGCCGCCTGTCGAACCTACAATGTGCTGGTGAGTGAAAACCGAAGCGTGGTGGCAGCGCTGCTCATGATTTGAAGCAGCAGATAGGTGGTTGCCCTATCTACTCGAATAGCGACTCTTCCGACAAGCCTTCACTTTCCAGTATCTGTCGCAGACGCTTGAGCGCATCCATTTGAATCTGCCTGACCCGCTCGCGCGTCACGCCGATATGATTGCCGACTTCCTCGAGGGTACCTTTGTCGCGCCCGTTCAGCCCGAAACGCAGTTCCACTACTTCGCGCTGCTTCTCGTTGAGACGGGCCAGCCACTTCTCCACGATCAACTGGATATCCGCATCCTGCAATAATCGCGAAGGATCGGTGTTGTTCTCGTCGGGAATCGCATCCAGCAACAGACGATCCCCCCCCTTGCCGATCGGCGTGTCCACCGAGGCGATACGCTCGTTGAGGCCGAGCAAACGCTTCACGTCGTCCAGCGGTTTGTCCAGTATCTCCGCGATCTCCTCCGGCGAGGGTTCGCGATCCAGATCCTGAGTGAGTTTGCGCGCAGCGCGCAGATACAGGTTCAATTCCTTGATCACGTGGATCGGCAGACGGATGGTCCGGGTCTGGTTCATGATCGCGCGCTCGATGGCCTGCCGTATCCACCAGGTCGCATAAGTAGAGAACCGGAATCCGCGTTCAGGGTCGAATTTCTCGACGGCGTGAATCAGCCCCAGATTCCCCTCTTCGATCAGATCCAGCAGCGGCAAGCCCCGATTGATATACTTGCGCGCCATCTTCACGACCAGCCGCAGATTGCTCTCGATCATGCGCTTGCGCGCAGCTTCGTCCCCCTTTATGGATAGCCGGGCGAAATAGACCTCTTCCTCGGCACTGAGTAGCGGGGAATAACCGATCTCGGAAAGGTACATGCGGGTGGCATCGAGCTCTTCAGCGCTGAATTGGGCCGGTGGCTCGGGAACGTCATCCAACTCTACCGCAGGCGCGGGCACGGATTCGCCCTCCACCTCGGCGTCGTCCTCAATCAGGACGCCCGCGTAAGGGACGTGTTCTTCCTCAGCTTCCAGAAATACCTCTTCTGGTTCTGACGTGCCGTCGCGACTGTAACCCGTCATGACACTTGCGACGTTCTCCACGCAGTATGTAGGGCTAATCTTGCCAATCTATCCGGCCGCGATGCAAGCCCGGCGCCGTACGGGGTTTCGCAGGCAACTTCCTGATTGAGATACGGCACTACTCGAAACCAGTGCATATCAGTGTTGCCGGGGAAGGTACTGCAGCGGATCGACCGGCTTGCCGTTGAAGCGAATCTCGAAATGCAGCAACGGATGCCCGTCCCGGCCCAACCCCATGGTGGCGATCCTGTCACCCACCTGCACCACGTCGCCTTCCTTGACCAGCATCTCGTCGTTATCCGCATAGGCAGACAGGAATTGCTCGCTGTTCTTGATGATTATGAGCTTGCCGTAACCGATGATGCCGCTGCCAGCATATACCACTTTACCGGCCGCTGCTGCACGGATGTCCGCGCCACGCGCCGCACTGATATCTACGCCTTTTGCCAGCGTGCTATCGGCATGGAACATGCGTATCACCCGACCTGTCACCGGCCAATTCCATTTGACACTGCCGGTGGGCGGCGTATAGCCAGCATCCGCCGATACCGGATTGGAAATGTTGCTGGATGCGCTTGAATTGGCAGATGCGGGGCGTGACCTGCTGGCACCAGGCGAAGACAATCGCAAGGTTTCGCCCGGCTTGATAAGGTAATCGGAACCAACACCATTCCAGTTCGCGACATCGTGATAATCCAGGCCGTACCGCCAGGCAATGGAATATAAAGTGTCGCCGGGCTTCACGTTATAGCTCGCGGGCAACGGTTCTGCCGCGGGCTCCGATTCAGCTTGCGGTGTACCCGGGCGTGGAGGTGTCCAGTTCAGGGCACCGGCACAACCTCCCAACGCACAAACACACAACAATATGGCACCGTGATCCAACAGGCGCCTCATCCCAGCCCCCCCAGTAACGGGACGAAACTTACCTTTTCCAGTGTCTGGCGCTCATAGCGGGTCGCATCGCGACGCGTAATCAACAACAGCTCCTGCGTTCCGCCCTGTGCACCAACCGGGATGACCATGCGGCCACCGGGCGCGAGTTGATCCAGCAGCGCAGCAGGTACTTCGTCGGGTGCTGCGGTCACGATGATGCCATCATAAGGCGCATGGTTCGGCCAACCCCAGCCACCATCTGCATGCCGGAACCGTACATTGCGCACTCCCAGCCCATTCAGAGTCTGACGCGCGCGTTGTTGCAAGGGCATGATACGTTCGACTGTGTAGACCTGCTTGACCAGTGCCGCGAGTATCACGGTCTGATAACCGCAACCCGTACCGACTTCGAGTACCACCTCAGGCGCATTGTCTGTCAGCAGGGCTTCGGTCATGCGCGCCACGATGTACGGTTGCGAAATGGTTTGACCATGTCCTATCGGCAGCGCCGTGTCTTCATAAGCACGACTCGCAAGCGCTTCATCCACAAACAGGTGTCGCGGCGTGGAACGGATCAGATTCAATACCGGGGCGCTGCGTACCCCTTGCTCCTTGAGGCGCGCCACCAACCGTTCACGAGTACGCGCCGAGGTCATGCCGATGCCGCGGGTCGTGGTATGGTTCATGGCAACCCCGCCGCCTGCAGCCAGTTCGCGAGCGCATCCAGCGCCGGATAACGGGTAAGATCGATCTGCAATGGCGTTACCGAAATGCAGCCGCGCCGGATGGCGTCGAAATCGGTCCCCGGTCCGGCGTCCTGTTCGCCACCTGGCGGACCCACCCAGTAGATAGGCCGGCCCCGAGGGTCGGTGGCCTGGGTTACCGGCTCGGAACGATGCCGGTGACCGAGCCGGGTCGCTTCCACTGCCTCGAGCTTGTCGCGGGGGCGATCCGGTACGTTCACGTTGAGGATGGTGTCAGCAGGTAACGGATGACTCAGCAAGCGCTGCACCAATTCGCGGGTGATGTGAGCGGCGGTTTCGTAATGTTGGGGCACGTCACCTGCCAGCGATACGGCAATGGCGGGATATCCCAGGAAACGGCCCTCAATGGCCGCAGCGACGGTACCGGAATACAGTACATCGTCACCCAGATTGGAGCCGGCGTTGATACCGGAAATCACCATATCCGGTTCCTGTTCGAGCAAACCGGTGATGGCAAGGTGCACACAATCGGTGGGGGTACCGTCCACGCAAAACACCCCCGGTTCATCGTGGCGCACGCGCAATGGGCGATCAAGGGTCAGCGCATGGCTGGTACCGCTGCGATTACGATCCGGAGCAACGATGGTCACCGTGGCGATATCGCGCAAGACATCCGCCAGACAGCGCAAGCCCGGCGCATGGCAGCCGTCGTCGTTGCTGAGCAGAATCCTCATATCGCAGTCCCCGGGATCAAGTACTCGCCTCCCTCGTCTGAAGCGTAAGGATACTGTAAAAGCCGTGTTGATATACTCTTGAAAAGCCTGGACGGACCGGCATGCCACAGCGATTCAAACTTGACGACGACGAGAAACGGCTGTTCCGGGATGCGGTCGCGGATGCCAAACGCCTGCCATCAAAACCCCTGCGACGCGGCCCGAAACCAAAACCGCGCGCCCGCTTCACCCGCGCCTCAGAACAAGAGATACTCGAGGAAAGTCTGGCCGGATTGCCGGACCCCAATGAACCCCTGATCGGTGATGGACTCTGGTACGCCAAACCTGGAGTGCAGGATTCAACCTTGCGCAAACTGCGCCGTGGTCATTACAGCGTAGGGGCCGAACTGGATCTGCACGGCTTACGCAGTGAAGCCGCACGCCACGCGCTGATCGAGTTCCTGCAGTCGGTGCGCAACCGCCGGGTACGTTGCGTGCGCATCATTCACGGCAAGGGCCATCGGTCCGGACCACGTGGCCCGGTGTTAAAACAGAAACTTAACGGCTGGCTGCAACAACGCGATGATGTGATCGCATTCTGTTCCGCCCGCCCTACTGACGGCGGCACCGGCGCGGTCTATGTACTGCTAAGCGCACGCTGAATCGCTGAAAGCAGGGCTCGCCTGCTTAACCTTTCCGGGCTGCCAACTGCGCAACCAGCGCGCGCATCGCGGTCTGGGTTTCTTCACTGAACCAGATATTCATCAGATCATCGTGACTGCGTGCGGCCAGTGCATCGAATTGCGCTATCAGGTCGGCGCGGACAATATTTCTGGTCGCGGTTACCGCCTGTGCCGGTAACGCCAACAGACTGCGACACCATTCCAGTGCCGCTGGCAGCAATTGGGCAAACGGGATCACCTGATCCACCAGACCGATGCGCAATGCTTCTTCTGGCGGAATCAATAACCCATGCAGACACAGTCGTTCCGCCTGATGTGCACCCACCAGACGTTCGAGCGCAGCATGGATGATCGAAGGCACCGGCAACCCTACCTGTACCTCGTTGAGGCCGATCTTGAACTTGCCTTCCGCGGCAATGCGTGCATCGCAGAAGATGGCCAGAACTGCGCCGCCCGCCGGGCTGTGCCCTGTGATTGCTGCGATGATCGGTACCGGTGACAAAGCTATGGTTCGCAGCAAATCGATGAAATCCTTCCAGAACGCGTGCATTGTGGTGCGATCCAGTTGCAATAACTCCGGCACATCCAGACCAGCCGAGAAC
>JBOIBL010000276.1:0-15957 GCA_050739495.1 Gammaproteobacteria bacterium
AACCCATGGCGCCGAGCCCGATGAAACCAACTTTCATGTGTGCACCTCTAAAAATCGATCTTTTGTTTTCTGGCGGTGTTTTTGACCAGGGAAGGTCTTACATTACGGAGGACATGGATGTCCGGGAGTAATGCGAAATGTATCGAATCACAATCGCTGCCCCCAGCATCCTGCCTCCCGCAGCACTCGTACATCCCTGCACATCGCTCATGTATTGGCATATACACTCCGGTTCTACGCCGCACGTTCCTGTGCGGCTTGAACTCCAGGGCATACATCCGTGTATGCCCGCCTGACGAATCGTCAGGCCCTCGGTCATTTCTGCCTACCCAGAAACCAAAATCTCTGATTTTTTGATGCACCTGCGTATAAGTATGCAGGAAAGACTCAGGCGCTGCGCCTGAAGGGTGACTTACCGGGTCCGGTCGGTTCATCGAAACTGTCCGGAGTAAGCGGTTGCATACCATGTGCCAGCCGCGCCGAATCGCATTTCTCGCTGGGTTCCCCGTGCAGCCAGGCGGGGTCGAGCTCACGGCAGGGCGAAGGGCGTCGGTCATAGATGCTGCACCGTACCTGTCCTGCCACATCGCCTTCAAGTGCTACGCAGCGCGGATTCGCACAATCCGTCCCGAGCATTGCAGCCCGATGCGGGGTAAGGCGGCTGGTCATTTCGGTGGGCACGTTACCACCCAGGAAAGGTTCGGATTCAGCCCAGTAAAAGGAGACCCGGAAATGAGCACAGCAGGCACCGCATGCAAGACACGGGTTGGGCGTACTCATTTTGGTCCGGTCGTTTGGGGAGTAATAAGCAGATGATATTCAAATCCCGCCTCCGGCAATAGATGCCTGATGAAGTGGGCAAAGGCTGCCGGGGGGAGTCAGGAGGTAATGTACTGTTTAAGCGACTCGGCTTCCTGGGTCTTCTCCTCCAGCATCGCCTTTACCATGTCACCCATGGATACCACGCCGACCAGCTTGCCGGCTTCCAGTACCGGCATGTGCCGAAAACGTTTGTTGGTCATGATTTCGAGGATTTCCTGGATCCGGGCGTCCGGTCCGGTGGTGGTGACGTTGTGTGACATGATCCTGGAAACCGGCATTGAGCCAAGCTTGTCACCGAATTCCGCATATCTGCGCAGAATGTCGCGTTCGGTCAATACGCCGCTGACCTTGCCTTTCGGATCGGTGATCAGGATCGCGCCAACATGGTTGTCGCACATTATCTTGACCGCAGTAGTGACATCCACGTTCTCGCCGCTGACGACGGTGCCCGTCCCCTTGTTACTCAGCACGTCTGAAACATACATGGCCCACCCTCCAGTAATGCCCGACACTACTACAAAGCATAGTCAAAGATAGGCAGCTTGCCAGTGATTCGGCGTCCGGGAATGAAAGATTCAGGGTGGCAGGTTTGGCGGTATGCTGCTACCAGGCAAGTTTGCGTTTATCGCGCCAGAAGTAACCGCTTTCGACAGCCTCGGGCGAGGTCGCCAGCCACACGATGGTTTCCACCCCACGCTCGATGGAACGTGTGGCGCTGGCACCGCCCATGTCGGTTTTCACCCAACCCGGATCGACCGAATTCACACTGATCTTGCGTGGTGCCAGTTCGGTGGCGATGATGCGTGTCACCGCATTCAGCGCAGTCTTGGAGACCCGGTAACCGAGATAACTGCCGCCCATATCGTGCAAGGCAGCCATGCCAGTGGAGACGTTGACGATGCGTGCGCCATCGGGCATCAACGGTGCCAGCGCCTGGATCATGCGTACCGCACCCAGGGTGTTGGTGTTGAATATCTCCATCAGCGTGGCGGGCGAGACCTTGAGTGGATCGGCGGATTTCGCCCCCTTGTTGTTCGACGACTCCGGGAAGATACCGGCATTATTCACGAGCGTGTCGAGATGGCCATGTTGATCCAGGATATAACGTGCCAGCGCCTGGGCGTCCTCACTCGAATTCACGTCCAGTTTGCGCAGCTCGACCGATAATTTTTCCTGTTCGAGTTCGTGCAGGGCCTCCGCGCCAGCGTGTTTGTCGCGGGCGGTCAGTATTACGTGGACACCGGCGTGTGCCAACTGGCGTGCCGTCTCAAGCCCCAGCCCACGGTTGGCACCGGTTACTACTGCTATTTTTTGTTTATCCATGCTGTTGGTTACTCTGGAAATGTGAAATATCCAGTCCTATGTTAGGGTCATTGGAGAATGTATCCAAACTTTTCGCTTACAGCAGGATTCCATCATGTTCGGTAATGCTTCCAAAAGCCGTATGGTCACCCAGCCCGAGGCGTTGCCAGGGCGTGCTGCAGCATTAGCTACCGCCGAGCGGCATTTCGTCAACGGCCACGCACTCAAACCGCCGTTTCCGCCAGGGACGCAGGAAGCGGTGTTCGGGTTAGGTTGTTTCTGGGGTGCGGAACGCAAGTTCTGGAAATTGCCGGGCGTCTATGTGACTGCGGTCGGATATGCGGGTGGCTATACGCCGAACCCGACCTACGAGGAAGTCTGCAGCGGCCGCACCGGACATGCGGAAGTGGTACGCGTGGTATTCGATCCCGCGAAGATCGATTACGCGCAGCTGCTGAAGGCTTTCTGGGAAGCGCATGATCCGACACAAGGCATGCAGCAGGGCAACGACGTCGGTACCCAGTACCGTTCCTGCATTTATACGTTTGGCGATGAACAGCAGCGACTTGCGGAACAGTCTCTGCAGGCTTATCAGCAGGAGCTCAAGGCGGCAGGCTATCCGGCAATCACCACCGAGATACGTCCGGCGCCGGAGTTCTATTACGCCGAGGATTATCACCAGCAATATCTGGCGAAAAACCCCAACGGTTATTGCGGTCTGGGTGGTACCGGAGTGAGTTGTGCGCTTTGAGTCGATGATGAGGGGCTCCCCGATTACATAAGTTCAATTGTCACCGATTCATTTCTGCTGAGTTGACAATAATTTATCAGTGCATATCGCTGTTTTCAAAACGTGAATCGCATCACTGTCGGATTCCTCCGTGCAGTGCAACATCACCAACTGTCAGCACAGTGCGGTGGGTAGCGATGGCGAGCAATGCCGGACGATTGGATCGGAACATCATCGGCGATAATTACGATCCAGATGGGTATATGCAATCGGTGACGTCGGTGCGCAAGTACTGGCGAGAGATTGCCCGCTATCCCTTGTACCCGCAAGCTTTGTTGACGACGGTATTGCTGGGGATGCTGCCCTGGATCGCAACTTACGGCAACTGGATCGGTGTATTGGGAGCCTTGCTGGGCATCGGGTTTCTGGCGCAATACCTGATTGGTGTCGTGCAGGAGACCGCGCTAGGCCATGCACATCCACCGTCGATGCTCGAAGAGATTATCGCGCAACCCGGCTATCTGCGTCTGGTGCTGTTGCTTGCTTATATAGGTATCTTTGCCGCGCTCGCGGGCCTGATGCTCTGGTCCGGTTTCCCGTTGCTGATCTATCTGGTACTCGGAGTCGGGGTCGGGATGCTGCCGGTATTCGTCGCGGTGATTGCGGTGGTTGACGATTTTCGCGAAGCCGGGAATCCGTTCCGGTTGCGGCATTTCATCTTCAAGACCGAAGGTGGTTATTTCGTGCTCGGTTTGCCCATGATCGGGCTGATCTGGGTCGGTTACGCATCCGGCGGCGGTATTGTTACGCTTGCATGTTTCCTCCTGGCAGCATATCTGCTGATCGCCTTGTGTCATGTGCTGGGCTTTGTCGGGTGTCATAGTTATGCCGAACTGAATGCCGAGACCGCCTGGCTGAAACAGGGCGAAGAGACGCACCGGCGTAATGCTCAACACGATACCTTGAATATATTGCTTGCCGAGATCGATACCTTGACCCGTTCCGGCGATCCGCGTACTGCCTGTGACATCATGTTCCGTGAGCACGCCGGGTTGTCCAATCCGCTCCAGTTCCACGATGACCTGTATCAGGCCTTGCGTGCGCGGGATCATGATGTTTTGACGCTGGTGCAAGGCAAACGCCTGATTCACATGCTGATGCAGGCGAAACATGTCGGCCGGGCCTTGACTGTCTATGAGCAATGTCTGGACATCTCCACGTTTTTCAAACCCTGGGACATGAATGGTGTATTGAAACTCGCAGAATCCGCATTACAGGAACGGCGTCTGTCCTGCTTCGACAAGATCGTGACCAGTATCGTGCTGCAATATCCGGACGGTCCGGAGACCATCACCTTGCAGTTCCGGCGTGCCCGCTATCTGGCGGAAGTGGCGAAAGACGAATCCGCCGCGCTTGCCGCATTGCGGCCGCTGCTGTCGGCCGAATCGCACCCTTTATATCCGCAGATCAACGCGCTGCATCGTGCGCTCAAAGGCAAGGCGGCCTGAGCATCGGGATATTTTCCGCGTTTTCGGAACCTGTTACGCTGCTGAAATATTCCGGACCGGACCGGGGTCTTTTATCAGCTCATGACCGAAGAAACCCGCGACCTCAGACTGCATGACCCGGAAGCCGACGCGCGCATGGTTGCGACCGACTCCGTCTGGAAATATCTCCCCTCGATCCTGCTATATCCCTTGCGCGGTTATGCGCTGGGTGTGGTGTTGGTGATCGGCCTGATGTTCTGGCTGTTCGACATGGCCGGGATCTTTGCCGCCGCCATGGCGCCGATCACGCTCGGTTGGCTTGCGATATACATGTTCATGATCGTCGAGGAGACCGCGCTGGGTCACGCCATTGCGCCACCTCTGGGCACCGAGGTGCTGGGGCACAACGATTACGGACGATTGGTATTGTTGATTGCGTTCTGGCTCGGCATCGGCGCACTCGGCAGTTATCTGATGCACATGGGTATCACCCAGGGCGCACATCTCTGCATGCTGTTCGGGATGCTGGTGTTTCCGGCCTTTCTGGTCACCATGGCATTGGAGAACAGCGCGGTCTCGGCACTCAATCCGTTCAAGCTGCTGCGGTTCATCTATCACACCGGCAGCAGTTATCTGCTGGCGGTGACATTGCTGAGTCTGATCTATGTGTCGCTCGCAGCTCTGAGCGGGATCGTCGCATCGCTGCTCGCACACATGCTGGTGGTGTACTTTCTGGTCATGACTGCGCATCTGCTGGGTTTCATCGCATACCACCGGCATGAACGACTCGGCATCGAAGTCATGGTTGCGCGACCCACGCAGGAACGTGCCCGGATGCAGGCACAGCAGCGCTTGTTAAACGGGATACTGGAACAGGCCAGTACGCTTTCCGATGCCGGTAACTGGGAGACAGCACGCGAATTATTGCAACGGGAGCAGAGTGGGCTTGTGGACACGCGCCTGTACCATGAGGAATTGTACGAGTCGCTGCGACTGCGTGGACAATACGATCTGTCACTGGTACAGGGCAAGCAGCTGGTTCGTTGTCTGGTGATGCAGAAACGACTGGATCGGGCCCTGGATATCTATGAGCAGTGTCTGGATGTGAATCGGCGTTTTGAACCGGAGCCATTGGCGGATTGCGTCTCACTGACGGAAGTCGCGCTGAATACCCGACGCTGGGCATTGTTGGAGAAGATCGTCGCCGATGTTCCTCCACGTCATCCCCAAAGTGATGAGGCGATTATCTTGCGATTCCTGCAGGCCCGCTATCTGGCTGAATATCGCAAGCAGGATGCGGAGGCGCTGGTTATCCTGAAACCGTTGCTCTCGCATACCCGCCATCCCTGGTACCAGCGGATGCACGCCCTGTATCAGGCGCTGGAAAAACTGAGCAGTTGACTGTCCCTCACCGAGGGTGACCCCGATCGTTTCAGGTCATGGGTTGTCGGTTATTCCCGTTCCCGCAAGTCTCGTCCCGATCAAGGCAGGCATGTTACATTTGCCGCATTAATCAGGCGGATCAATTCGCGAATGGACAACACATGACGGGGCACGGCGCGTGATCCAGATCGAAGACCTGAGGTTCCGTTACCCAGGCGCCGAACGTGAGGCCATCCGCGGCTTGTCCCTGCAGGTCCGGCGCGGCAGCCTGTTCGGCCTGTTGGGGCCGAACGGTTCCGGCAAGACTACCCTGATTTCGATCCTTGCCGGCCTGTCGCCCGCGACCTCGGGACAGGTCCGCATTGATGGCAAAAACCTGCCCACACACGCCCGCGAGACACAGGCTTTCAGCGCCCTGGTACCGCAGGAATATGCGTTCTATCCGCGGCTCAGCGTCATGGAAAACCTGCGTTTCTTTGCCGGGGTATTGGCGATCCCGGCTGCTGAGTCGTCTGGTCGTATCGACGAGGCGCTGGCGGTCGCGGGACTCGAAGCCTTCGCAGCGGCGCGTGCCGAACATCTGTCCGGTGGACTCAAGCGACGGCTGAATCTCGCTATCGGGCTGTTGAATCGTCCGCAACTTTTGTTTCTGGATGAGCCGACCGTGGGCATCGATCCCCAGTCGCGACATTTCATCCTGGATGCAATCAAACGCATCAATGCTGCCGGTACTACCGTGATCTATACCTCGCACTACATGGAAGAAGTGGAGATGCTGTGCGACGAGATCGGCGTGCTCGACGAAGGCCGTCTGCTCGCTCATGGCACCTTGCAACAATTGTTGAATGACAGCGCGGGACAGGCGCTGACGGTGACATTGACCGATTCAGTCTCAGCGAGACAGCGGGAAGCGTTGGATGTCGTCGCCGGTCTCGAGATCAATGGCAGGGAATTGCGGCTGAAGAATTGCAGCGATAGTGATCTGAAACGTCTGATGACACTGCTGGCTCGGGAGAGCCTGAACATCGGCCAGATGCAGTACGGATACGGCAATCTCGAAGAATTGTTCCTGCACCTCACTGGCCGGCAACTGAGGGATTAGACGCGCATGCAGTTGTTCGCACTGATCAACAAGGAATGGAAACTGTTGCTGCGGGATCGGCACGCATTGCTGTTGTTGTTCGCGATGCCCGCGGTATTCATTCTGGTCATGTCGCTGGCGATGCAGAATGGCTTCGCGGCCCATGAAGGCGTCAGCATAAGTTATTACCTGCTCGATCAGGACCGCGGTCCGGAGAGCGCCGCGCTGGTCAAGCGATTGCAATCGGTACAAGGTTTCAAACTCATATCCACGAATGCATCCGGGTCAGAATTGACCGATCGTGTGCGGCGTGGAAAGGCCCAGTTCGTGGTACGTATTCCGGCTGGATTCGGCAAGGCCATGGATAGCGACAAACCGTTGCCGGTGGAGATGCTGGCCGGGCCGGATGTGGAACCCGCTGTATATCAACTGTTCGCAGCCGCATTGCGCGGAGCGTTGGCGCGCATCTATCTGCAAGCCACTCTGGTGCCGCTGCAGGCCCAGATGTCGCTGGCAGGTGGAGGTGGCATCGATCTCGACGCGGCGAACAAGTTACTCAGAGATCAATCGCTCTATCAAGTGGCCGGACAGAGCGAGAAGCCATCATCCGTGCAGCAGAATGTTCCGGCCTGGTTGCTGTTCGCGATGTTCTTCATCGCGATTCCTTTGTCCACTACCTGGGTGCAGGAACGACAGCAGGGGACGTATGCACGATTGCGCAGCATGGGCTTGAATCCGCGAGCCTTGTTGCTGGGCAAGCTGTTGCCGTATCTGGGCATCAATCTCTTGCAGGTAGTGTTGATGCTCGCAGTCGGGGTGTTCGTGGTGCCCTGGTTCGGGGGCGGCAGTCTGACCCTGGGACACGCACCGTTTGCACTTTGCCTGATGGCCTTGGCGGTAAGCTTTGCTTCCGTGTCCTACGCGCTGTTGATTGCGAATCTGGTGTCGACCAGCGAACAGGCGACCATCTTCACCGGCGTCACCAATCTGTTGATGGCGGCAGTAGGCGGTATCATGGTGCCGAGTTTCGTGATGCCTCCGGTGATGCAGACGGTGAGTCACTACTCACCCATGGCGTGGGGACTGCAAGGATTCCTCGATGTATTCCTGCGGCAGGGCGGGCTCAGGACGGTGATGCCGGATGCCGCGTTGCTGTCCGGTTTCGGGCTGGCCTGTTTGCTCATCGCCGGCCTGCTGCTCAGTTTGCGGAAAGGGAAATAGAGAGTTATGGACCGAGAACAACTCAAACTCGAACTCAAGCAATTGATCGTCAAGGAATGCGAAAAAAACGTTCCACCGGAACAGATCCAGGATGATGCAATCCTGATCGGCAGCGAAGGCAGCCTGGCGCTGGATTCGCTGGATGCCTTGCAGATTGCGTTGGCGGTCAAGCAGCAATACGGCAAGCGCATCGATGGTAACAATCAGACGCGCGCAGCGTTGACCTCCATAAACACGCTGGCCGATTTCATCCTTGCCGACAAGACCTCCTGATATCCACATGACGGGTGCCTATATCCGCGGGGTGGGATTGAACTGCGCGCTGGGCGAGCACCCGGAGGATTGCATCACTGCCATGCAACGCATGCAGGTGCGTCCGATCGATTTGCATCTCGATGATTTCAATGAGCCGTTGCGGATGCCTTATTACCGCATCCCCGATACGGCCGACTTGTTCGATAGCAGGCGGTTCCAGCGCTTGTTGCCGCCGGTGGCGCGGATGGCAGTGACGCAGTCCGACTTGTCAGCCGCGGAGATCCGTCGTCTACCACTGTTCGTTGGATCTTCCTGTTTTTCGATCGGGCTTTCCGAGTCGCAATATGCAGGAGAGTTGGTCCGCGATCCCGCAGCGGCGATGCCGATGCCCTTGTGCGGCGGTTATCAGCTGATTGCCGGGATCATCCAGCAGGAGCTTGGTATCCAGGGAGATTTCTATACTTACAACACGGCGTGCACGTCATCTGCCAACGCGCTGCTCGGTGCGCTGCGGATGCTCGAGCTGGGCTGGTATCCACATGCCCTCGTGATCGGCGCAGAGTTGGCAAACCGCACTACGTTGGCGGGTTTTTCAGGCTTGCAGATCGTCGCCGACAGATTGCAACCATTCGATGTCGCACGCGCAGGCATCGTGCTGGGGGAAGGGGTCGGCGCAGTGTTGTTGTCAGCGCAACCCGGAGCGGGGAACCCGATGCGCTTGATCGGCGGAGCCAGTAACTGTGATACCTGGAGCGTGACCACCGCCAACCCGGATGGGAATTCGGTCGCCAGCGTGTTGACCCAGGCACTGGCTGCGGCTGGCGTGCAGCCGCAGCAGATACGCGGCATCAAGGCACATGGCACCGCCACCACGATGGGCGATACGGCAGAGGCGATCGGGATACGCCAGGTATTTCCGACACCGCCGCCGGTCTCGGTGCTCAAGTCGTATGTCGGCCATACGCTGGGTGCCTGTTCGGTGAATGAGCTGGTGTTGTTCGGCGGCGCATTGCAACTCGGATTCTTGCCCGCCACGGCCGGTTTCGAGACGCCGGATCCGGCACTCGGATTGCAACCTGTCACCACGCCCGGATCCGCACCGGATGGATATTATCTACTGAATCATTTCGGCTTCGGTGGCAACAACGCAGTCCTGGTGCTGGAGAAGTCGGCGTCATGATCGGGATCGTTGCCGCCAGTCATTATCTGCAGCCGGTCGACACCGACGCGGGATTGCCTTCGCTGGAAGCAGAATTGAAGGAATTGTGTCGCGAACCGTTCCGGCGCATCGACCGCTTCATCCAGTTGGCGCTACTTGGCTCAGGGCGATGTGTCGCGGGGCAGGATCTGCAACCCGATTGTGGTCTCTATCTCGGTTCCGGACTGGGCCCGATCGGCAACAACGTTGTGACGCAACAGCAACTGATACGCGATCGGGAGATACCCAAGCCGTTCAACTTCATCAATACGCTGGGTAGCAGCGCCGGATTCTATGTTGCCAGGAATCTGGATCTGCACGGGCAGAATCTTTTCGTCTCGCGACGCGGTGCGAGTCTGGAAGCGGTTTTGAATCTGGCGATTGCCGACCTGTCACTGGGAATCGTGAGTCAGGCGCTGGTCGGCGTAGTGGAAGAAGTCGTACCACCGCTCGCGGTTCACCGCCAGCGTCAGCAACTGTCAGCGACCCAGGCGCTCGTCGAAGGCAGTCACTGGTTGCTGCTGCAATCGGATCGGCCGGCGCGCCGACGGATACAACTGCACCGGTTCGATGGGTTCGATCAGCTGGAAGAATGGCTCGCATCGGCATGGAATAGCGGAGATTGCCTGTGCTGTGCAACCGGCATGGAACGGAGCAAAGCTGACACTCTAAAGCAACGCTTTTCAGGCAGGATCGTTTCAGACTGGGATGGCGCCTTTCACAACAGCCTGGAAGCGGCGTGGCTCACGGAATTCGCGACTGGTGACGAGCCCGGGAATCTGTTTGTCGTGAATGGTAATGCGGTGCGGGGTTGGGTCCTATTTCATCTCGGTCCGTAGCTGACGATAAATTTCTGCTTCCTGGTTCGCGCAATGCGATAACTGATCGGCCAACCGGGCGTAATCCATCGGCATCCGATCTTTGCACATCTTGGCGGCATGCAAAGCGAACCGCCGCCATTCGTCGCCGACCGCGGTCAACTGTTCAGAGATCGTCACCAGTTTTGGTTTATCCAGCAGCGCGGCGGCTTCCTGCAGGAATGAGGCATACAGGAAGCGGAAGCCGGCGCCGCCGGTACCGATCTCTTCCTGCATCCGTACGATATGCCCGAGCAATAACTTGTTGTGATGCTCTTGGTGCGGATCGAGTTTGCGGATTTTCCGCGACACAAAATGGATGCCACGCACGCCCAGTATCGGTACCGGCGTGTACAGCATCATGCCGGTCGTGAAACGGATCGCCTTGCGGATCGCGCGGGGCAGATCGATCTGTGCCGGGATAAATTCGGGGTAGTAAAGCAGACCCTTGGGTGCGAGCACCCCACGAGTGAAGCGCGCTTTCTTCAAGGCATCGGCTTCACATTCGACCAGGATATCGATTACCGGATCGCTGATCAGGTAGTTGTTGTCGCGCTTGCCGTACACCACCAGGTTATGGGCGTTGAAATGAAAGCGCATGTCGGGTGGAAAATATGTCAGCCAGTACGCCCCAGTCTGGATTCCGACCACCCGGCCTTCCGACAGATGGTGATCGAGCGCAGTCATTCCGGCGTCGGGTGATCTGAAGCGCTCGAAATGCATCCGGATGCCGAGACGTTTGGTAAGACCGTGGATCAGTTGGCCGGGTGGCATGCGGTAAGCAAACAATGGCAAGCCGCCGAATTTCAGGAACGGCAGGTAGGCATAACTCAGCGCCGCCGAGATACCGAAGGCCATGGGTTCCGAGATGGAAAGTTTTGCGTGCCGAAGCAGCGACGAGATCGCGCCGCTCTCGCAATGCGCAGCTTGCTGGTGGTCGAAGGGAATCTCGATATCGTCGGATGGGCGAAGGATGGCGTTCACGGTTGGGCCGGCAGCGTGTCCAGTTGTTCAGGGGTCTTGCCGAGTGCTTCGGCATAACGCTGACGGCAATTTTCGGAAAGCTTCCGGAACGCGCCGGGTTTCAGATGCCGGCGGACCCGCCATTTGAAATAACCGGTGCTCTGCGCCAGTAATACCAGGTCCATGCGTTCGCGGTACATGTGATATTCGAGCGCTGATGCCTGCCCCTGTCGCGCGCGCCGCCAGGCATCGGCTGCCAGATGTTCGTATTCCGCGATCGCCTGATCGAGCACGATCTCTTCGGCCTCCCAGCCGCTCGATGGGGCGCGGACGTAACGGCCGTTCTCGTCCTGGGCGTACAACAGTTTGCTGTGACCCATGAAGGCTTTGGCATTTTGTTGTGGAACTTCGTCACGTTTCATGTTGTGTCAGGGCTGGGTGCCGCCGGCGGGATCGCAGACCGTGAGATGGATCCAGGCAGTATTGAAACGTCCGCTTTCCGGGACATAGCACAACAGGCGCTGGCCGGGTTTGAGTTTCCCGGAATGGAACAATTCTTCCAGCATGATGTAGATGGAGGCTGCGCCGGTATTACCCTTGGTGTAGAGATTGGTGAACCAGCGTTCGAATGGGATATCGAAGTCGGCCTTCAACATGTGCTCACGGACCCGTTCGCGGAAGTAATGGGAGGAATAGTGAGGCAGGAAGTAATCGATCTGTTCCGGTTTGAGATTCTTAAGTTTCGGCAGTTCGCGCAACGGGCGCTCTACGGTGTAATACATGACGTATTCGTTGAGCTGCTTCACGTCCTGCTTGAGCGTGAACACCGAACGTTCCGCCCATTCTGCCGGTCGGTAGGCTGGCCAGCCCTTCAGACTGCCGTCTGCCAGTTTTTCGGCACCGCCGTACATGCATGCAGGCTGTTCGTTGGCATAGGAGCGCTCCACGATCCAGTCAATCCGCAGTGACACGCCGTCGCTTGCCGGTTGCGGTTCCACCAGCGCCGCACCGGCACCGTCCGACAGCATCCAGCGGATGAAATCTTTCTGGAATGCCAATATCCCGTTGTTCTCCAGGGCTTCGAGCTGGGCATCGCTTTCGGCTTCGAAATTGCGCGCGTGCATGACTGAGGAAGGCGTCTCGGAGCCGGCGCTTACCGCATGTTGAAACTCCCCGGCGGCGACGCCGTACATCGCGTATTTGAGCGCGGTGGTGCTGCTGATGCAGACGCCCGAGGTAGTGATGTTTTCGCAGGGCGGGATTCCGAGCTCGCCATGCACCATGTTGGTGTGGCTGGGCACCAGTTGATCGGCGAAGGTGGTGCCGCAGGCCAGCAGATCGATCTGGTCGAGTTTGAAATTATCCTTGACGAGGCCGCGCACGGCGGAGGCGGTCAGTTGCGCATTGGTATGGGTGGCGTTGCCGGTGGCGGGATCGACCGCGTAATGACGGGTCTTGATACCGTTGGAGCGCAGAATGATGCGGCGTGCGCGTGACGGGCGGCCATTGACCATCCCCAGTACGGTTTCCATTTCATCGTTACTGATCGGGGCGTTGGGCAGGAACGCCGAAAGGTTGGTGATGTACGCCTTGCCTGTCATCGTCATGTTCCGTCTTATTCGCCTGATGGTTGACTGAAATACATTCGCTGGGCCGCGATGCGCTTGCGCAGCAGCGGCGCGGCCAGGGTCTTGAGCAGCGCACTTATCGGCAGCACGATGATCAACAGTGCGATAAGAAACACGATGTAGATCATCACCACCGGCTGGCGTGCCCAGGCACCTTGTTTGCCGAGGGCGCGCAGCAGCCTGCCCCAGGCCAGAAAGCTGCGGCGTGCGGCTTTCTCGGTCGTGATCAACTGGGTGTTCACTTTCACGGCACCCATTCCATGCAACAGATCGGTGTCGAGAGTCTGATTATCGGTGAATGCGCGGGCGATACGTTCACCGAAGCGCCGGCTGCCGGTGATCTGCTCCGGTTTGACGCCAGCACGCGGAATCAGTCCGCCGAGCATGGGACCGCGATTGCCGGTCAGCATCCACAAGGGTGTGGCGAGAAAGCTGCCGACGGAACCAGCCTCGTCCACCAGCACCACGTTGCCGATCAGACGAGCGCCGCACGCGGCCAGTAATTCCTTGGTCCGTTCCTGGGCCATCAGCCACATGTCGCGGCAGGCGATCACCGTGACAACCGGCGTGCCTTGCAACAGGTTTTTTACCAGCGGGTCTTTAAGGAAAGCGGTCGTAGGCAGCGACGGCGACAGGAACCAAACCTGATAACCGAGGATGACCAGATCGAAGTGTTGGTTTGCAGCAAGGCCCAGTGGCTCGAGTTCGGGCGGATCAAGGTAGATCGCTTCCGGAAAGGTGTCGAAGAAACGCAGGATCGGCCACGGAAACGGGTAGGGGTGCTTGCAGCGCAGGACGAGGTGGTGCACCTCGATGGCGCCGGCCTCGGCCAGGGGCGCGATCAGGTTCCGGATCACATCGCTCAATTGTCCACTGGGAGAAGCGTAGTGGACCACCAATACTTTCTTTGTACTCATAACCGGTTGATTCTACTGACCATATTCAACATGTGGTCCAGTTGGGGCAGGCGTCGGCAACAGAGGCTTTTCGCTCATCGGCCGGGGTGAACATCATCGCATAGAGTAAATAATAATTCTGTAACAAATGGCCGGCAGCCTTCGGAATTTTGTGGCCATCCCGTAGATTTACCGGACGCAGTATCATGCTCCGATGGCGCTGAACTCATTCCATCCCGCTACCGCCGCGTGGTTCCGCAAGACTTTCGCCGCAGCCACCGGCGCGCAGGCTGAGGCCTGGCCGGTCATCAAGCGGGGCCGGCATACGCTAATCGCGGCGCCTACCGGTTCCGGCAAGACCCTGGCGGCGTTCCTGTCCGCGATTGACGACCTGGTGTGCGAGGGTGTGGCACACGGTCTGCCGGATGCCTGTCAGGTGCTCTACATCTCGCCGCTCAAGGCCTTGTCCAACGACATCCAGAAGAATCTGCAGGCCCCGCTGCAAGGCATCCGCAATGAACTGTTCGAATCCGGACTGCCGGATGTGGAGATCCGCGCCTGGGTGCGCACCGGCGACACCCCGCAGAGCGAACGCGAACGTATGCGTCGAACTCCGCCGCACATCGTGGTCACCACGCCGGAATCGCTGTACATCCTGCTGACTTCGGATTCCGGCCGCAGACTGCTGTCCACAGTGCGGAGTGTGATCGTGGACGAGATCCACGCCCTGGCCGGCAACAAGCGCGGTGCGCATCTGGCCCTGTCGCTGGAACGTCTCGCGGCGCTGACCCCGCAGCCGCCGGTGCGCATCGGTTTGTCGGCGACCCAGAAACCGATCGAAACAGTCGCTCAATTCCTCACCGGCGGGGAAGTCTGCAACATCATCGATACCGGTCACACACGCGAACGACGGCTACATATCGAATTACCGCGTTCGCCGCTGACACCGGTGATGGCCAACGAAGTCTGGTCGGAACTCTATGACCGGCTCGCGGAACTCATCCAGACACATCACACGACGTTGATCTTCGCCAACAACCGGCGCCAGGCCGAGCGTACCGCACGGCATCTCGCGGAACGCATCGGCGAACAGCATGTGACTTCGCATCACGGCAGTCTGGCACGCACGCACCGGCTCGATGCCGAACAGCGTCTGAAACGCGGTGAACTGAAAGCGCTGGTAGCGACAGCATCACTGGAACTCGGCATCGACATCGGCGACGTGGATCTGGTGTGTCAACTCGGTTCGCCGCGCAGCATCGGCACCTTCCTGCAACGGGTGGGGCGTTCGGGTCATGCCTTGAGTGCGTTACCGGAAGGCCGTCTGTTCCCCTTGTCGCGTGATGATCTGGTCGAATGCGCGGCGTTACTCGGCGCCGTGCAGGATGGTGAACTGGATGCCTTGCGGGTACCGGATGCGCCCCTGGATGTGCTGGCACAGCAGATCGTGGCCGACGTAGCGTGCCGCGAATGGGACGAAGCGGCACTGTTCGAACACATCCGCCATGCCTGGCCATATCGTGCGCTGACACGCGAAGAATATACCGAGGTGGTACGGATGCTGGCCGAAGGTTACGCGACCCGGCGTGGGCGGCGTGGTGCGTATCTGCATCGCGATGCAGTGAACGGCAAGTTGCGCGGGCGGCGCGGCGCCAAACTCATCGCCGTGACCAACGGCGGCGCGATCCCGGACCAGTTCGATTACGATGTGATCCTGTCGCCTTCGGGTCTGCGCATCGGCTCGCTCAACGAGGATTTCTCCTTCGAGAGTATCCCCGGCGACATCTTCCAGCTCGGCAATACCAGTTACCGCATCCTCAAGATCGAACAGGGCCGTGTATTGGTGCAAGACGCGAAAGGCGCACCGCCGAACATCCCGTTCTGGTTCGGGGAAGCGCCGTCACGCAGCGCCGAGTTGTCGGTCGCGGTATCGCGCTTGCGTGCCGAAGCGGATCGGCGTCTCGCGGCAGGTAAAAATCTCGATACCTGGTTGGGCGGGACGCTGAAACTCGATGCGGTCGCCACGCGCCAACTTGCGGATTATCTCGCTGCTGCGCATGCGGCACTTGGTACCTTGCCGACCCAGGAAACTGTAGTGTTCGAGCGTTTCTTCGACGAGACCGGCGATCAGCAT
>JBOIBL010000277.1:0-8173 GCA_050739495.1 Gammaproteobacteria bacterium
ACATCACGCAGGCGAGCTTCCAGGATGTGATCCATCGCAACGACGCTGAGTACTTTACCGGACTCCTTGCGGTCCACTACAGGTAAGCTCGAAATTCCAGAAGCTGCCATGAGGTTTACTGCTTCGCGCAACGTCATATCCGGATAACCGACCACCATCTTGCGTACCATGATTTGATAGATCGGCGTTGTAGAAGACTGTCCTTGCTGCAATATCGAGTTGAATAGCTGGTGCTGCGTGATAATCCCTGCGAGATTATT
Source organism: Gammaproteobacteria bacterium (assembly GCA_050739495.1). Classification (GTDB taxonomy): domain Bacteria; phylum Pseudomonadota; class Gammaproteobacteria; order Natronospirales; family REEB76; genus DASSKW01. Next base: position 261 of record JBOIBL010000277.1, read on the forward strand.
GCTCTCATCCAGTACGGGATATAGACGCTGGGTATGATACAAACGTCGTTCTACCGGATCGACCGATGTACCCGCGGCTGCTTTCGCAGCTGCGGAGAGCGTTGTCCCCAAACGGAAACTTACGCTATTTCTGGGCATGATCTCGCCGATCAGAAACACTTCAAGCGGATCTACCGAATATTCACGGGTCAGATGCGTACCGCGACGCACCACTTTCTCCGTCAGTATTGACCGTTTCAGCACAAGTACTGACAGCAGGTAAGCCGCTGTCGAGGCTATCACTAACGGGATGACTGCATCCCATTGATGCGTGAGTTCCATTGCAAATACGACGCCCGTTAGCGGGCTGCGCATGACCCCGCCTACCACTGCCGCGAGACTCATCAGCGCCCAGAAACCTGGCGCGACGGGTGGAAAGATGTATGCGAGTAATGAGCCAAGCGCAGCGCCAATCATGAACACCGGTGCAAGCACTCCACCGGATGTGCCGGAACCCAGCGACAGACTCCAGATACCCGTCTTCACGATCAGAATACCGACGATGAGCCCCAGCGTCGCCTTTCCTGCCAGCAATGTGCCAATGACGTCATAGCCTACACCGAGCGCCCGCGGCTCAAACAACCCACCCACTCCGATGATTAACCCCCCGATTGCGGGCCACCACATCCAGTGTATCGGTAGTGCACGAAACATATCTTCGGACAGGTAAACGAGCGAGGTGGCGGCCCATGCGATGACCCCACCGACCACACCCGCCATGGCGCATAAAAGTAGCTCAGGAAACACCAGTGGCGGCAGTGCATGTGCAGTCGGAAACAAAGGCAAGGATCCCAGCAACACCCAGCGCATTGCGGTAGCCACCACGACCGCGACTGAGACCGGCACAAACGAACGCGGTCGAAACTCGAATAACAGCAGTTCGACGGCCAGCAAGATCGATGCAAGTGGCGCATTGAATGTCGCTGCCATCCCTGCGGCTGCGCCGGCAACCAGCAGAGTCTTGCGTTCGTCCGCCGTGAGTTTCAGGGTCTGCGCCAGCAGCGAACCGAAGGCGCCACCGGTCATGATTATGGGTCCCTCTGCACCAAACGGACCACCTGTCCCGATGGTGATGGCTGCCGAAACCGGTTTCAGTAATGCGACGCGGGGTTCGATTCTGCTCCCGCCACGCAGGATGGCTTCGATCGCCTCGGGCATGCCGTGGCCACGGATTGCCTCAGAGCCATAGCGCGCCATGACTCCGACAATCAGTCCACCAATGATTGGCGCTGCCAACACAATCCACCACGCATCATGGCCCGCGCCGGGTGCCACCAGTCCAGTAGCGATACGCTGATAGAAAATTGCATTGGTAATGAATCCGATCAATTTGAGCAGGGCGTCCGCCATCAACGCCGCCACGAAACCGACAGGTAAAGCCAATATGCATATGAGCAGTATGCGCGGCGGAGTATCGAAATCACCCAGCCGCTTGGGTACGCGTAGCACCAGCTTGGATACAGGTTCTAACGTCATGACGTCAGGACTCGGTTGTCAGTAAAAACCGTTTCCAATGTTCTACTCAAGAAATAAGCGTCTGGCATCAATCGGTGAGTTCGGACAACAAGTGCTTGATCGCCTTACCCATCTGACCGAGTTCAATGCGGTGCGCCTGTGTCAGATGCCGCAGCATGGATTCACCCTTACGCGTCAGCGCCAAATTTACCCCGCGACGGTCCAGTTTTGAGGGAACCCGCCGCACGAAGCCACGTGTTGCCAGTCGATTCACCAATCCGACGGTGCCACCGTGTCCAATTTGAAGTTGGGTAGCCAAATCCTTGATCAATGGTTTACCCGGCCCCTCAAACCCTTTGATGGCTAGCAGCGCTTGGTGCTGCTGCGGGGTAAATCCTGCCGCTTGCACGATCTCTTCACTCGCACGCAGAAACTTCCTCAAGGAAGCCCGAAACGCAGCCAGCTTGTGATAATCCGCATCACTGATCGGTGATCTGGCAACTTCAGGAATGGTGGCGCTATTTTCCGTTATATGTCGCATTACTATATATTATACGCGCTCCATGACCAATCCGTACGGAATTGACGGCACCGAAGAGCGATTTAAGATTGATACGACCTGAAAATCATGCCCGTTGTTGTTGATTTGCATCCAAAATTGACCCGGAATTTGCATGGTGAATTGAACCGCACAGCCATTCTGGAACGGCAGAATAAGCGGATAAATCTGATTAGCAGTGGGTCAGACCAAAATGCAAATTCTTGCTATATTTGGCTCAGAGTTCGATGCAAATCAACATTTAAGGCGATTATTTGCCTAATGGCAGTCAATTACCTTATTTTTCGTTGCGGCAAATAATTCCCTTGACTTAAAAGTGCAGTCTGGACGCTTTGTATAGCGTTGTGAGTCACAATAATTTCGCCTATGCAAATAGTTCGAGCCTTGGGTGCCATTCAATTTATTCGTGTGCTTGAGTTCGTGCCCAGTCGCTTACTGCTGCGGCCGCACGCCCGGCTGTTTGCGCCAAGCCGGAAATAGCGCCCCGCACATCCGGCGTTGTAGCTTGCGACAAAACAAAGCGCCGCTGGGCGATGATTTGTCCGTCATTCGATCGTCGCATCGAGACGTCCAACTCCAGATGCACCTGGGCATCATGCTCCGTGCTGAAATCCTGTTCGAACTCGAGCAAGTTGACTCTGAGCACATACGCGTCGTGTGTGCCGGTGTAGTCAGCTGATCCAACCGATAACAAGTCCTGGAGTCGCGCCGCTATCAATTCCGCAGGCGGCGCCGCCCAGCGATGATCGGCGTAATTTCTGAGCGCGGTGGGATCCTGGTACACGAGCCGATAATGGATGTTGTCGTTCGCGAGCCACGCCGGCGCTCTAACTGAGTCCAGGCGAAAGTCTGCGGCAGCATGATCATTGACTACCGGTGGCGGACCGAAATCATGCACTTGTGGAGCGGGTGGCTGGGCGGGCCACAGGCTGCACGCGGCCGTGATGCACACACCAATAAAAATTCCAGACAAGCCAGGCATACGCTTCATTTGTGCGGCTCTTTGTAACCGGGTTCACCCGGCCCCGGTAAGGGGCGCTTGGGTCCGAGCAGCAGTTGCTGCGGATCGCGTCGTAGATTGTCTGCGAGCCGCTGCACATCGGCCGCCGCCTGGTTGATCTGGGCGATCGCGGCATTCAGACGCGGTAGCGTGCGTGCCTTGAATTCATCGCCAGCCGCCTGACCGGTGGCCGTGAGTTTGTCCAGGTTGTGGCTTAGCGCGGTGACGTTATCGGCGGCGCGCTCCACCTCCGCCAGTGCTTTTTCGGTGCGCAAATCCAGTGCCGGTAATTGGCGTGCGGTGGCATCCAGGTCCTTTTCCAGTTTCAACAGCATGGCACTGGAGGCATCGGCCTGAGCCAGGAGCTGCTTGATGTGGGCGCGGCTGCCGGTATTCAGCAGTTCGTTGAGCGACGCAACCAACTGATCCAGCTGTGCCGCGAGCTGCACGCCGGAGCTGCTCAGCTTGTCGATCAGCGAGGGCTGCATGGGTATGCGCGCCGGTGACTGGCGGTTGGTGGACAAAGCCTGCATGGCCAACGCTCCCGGTGAATTTTCCAGTGCCAGCTGGGATAAGCCGGTGATACCTTGCAGCTTGAGGGTAGCGTAGGTGGCGCGCGTTATGGGAATGTTCTGATCGATGTCCACATAGATCAGGATATTGTGCGTATCTGCGGGATCGATGCGGATCTTGTCGACACGTCCGGCGGCGATGCCGCGGAAATACACCGCAGACTGCGGCCGCAGGCCGGCCACATTGCCGGTGGTGACTACTATATAAGGGCGAGTCTGCGCGTGTGAGCCGCTCATCCAGACGCCGGTAAATATCATCGCCGCCGCCAGCAGCAGTATGAAGACACCGGTCATCAATGCATAAGCGCGGTTGTTCATGCGTTAGCACTGTCAGTATTTGCGAATATACGCTCGGCATATTCACCGTGGAAAAATTCGCGCACCAGCGGTTCTCCGGAGCTGCGTACCTCGGCGACCGAACCATAAGCCACCAGGCGTCCATCGGCGAGCACCGCCAGCAGGTGGCAAAGATCGCGCATCACATCCAGATCATGGGTCACCATGACCAGCGTGAATCCCAGTTCCTGATGCAGGGTCGAAAGCAGCTTGATGAAATCCTCGCTGGCAATCGGATCCAGTCCGGAAGTGGGCTCGTCCAGCAACAGCAGTTCCGGTTCCAGCGCTAACGCCCGCGCCAGCGCCGCGCGCTTCACCATGCCGCCGGATAATTCCGCTGGCAGCCGCAGTGCCGCTTCCCTGTCGAGGCCCACCATGCCGAGTTTCATGCACACCAGCTGGCGAACCAGGCTTTCATCCACGAAATGCGATTCCCGCAAGGGAAATGCGATGTTGTCAAATACGTTGAAGGCACTGAACAAGGCGCCGCCCTGGAACAGGACGCCGCAGCGCTGATACAAGGCCGCCAACTGTTCGGGGCTGAGTCTATCGAGGCGCTCGCCGAACAGATACACATGACCCTCGCTCGGTGTCTGCAGGCCGTTCATCACACGCATCAGCGTGGTTTTGCCGGTGCCCGATTTACCCACGACGCCGAGAATCTGGCCGCGCGTCACGTTCAGACTGATACCGCGGTGGATGAGCTGCCCGCCAATGCGCGTGCCCACATTTTCCAGACGGATAACCGACTCGTCACTCATGGCAAACCCACGTTCCGGAACACGATTGCGAACACTGCATCAGCGATTATAGCCAGCGTGATGGCGCTCACAACGGCATTGGTGGTTTCGACCGCGAGGCTTTCGGTGTCGGGTTTGATGCGCAGCCCGAAATGGCAGGCGACTAACGCCACCAGTGCGCCGAATACGGCGCCCTTGCCCACGCCCAGCCAGAAATTTGCCAGTGGTACGGCATCCGGGAAGGCCGAGATGAACCGCCATAATCCGATGCCGAGGGTGGCGCGGGCGGCGAAGATCCCGCCGAGCATTCCGAGTATGTCGCTCCACACCACCAGCAGCGGCATCACCACAATCAGCGCAACAATCTTTGGCAGCACCAGCCGCAAACTCTGGGAAACACCCATGGCCGAGAGCGCATCAAGTTCCTGGGTGACGCGCATCACACCTAATTGCGCCGCCATGGCGGAACCCGAGCGTCCCGCCACCAGCACCGCGGTCAGCATCGGCCCGAGTTCGCGCAGCACACCGATGCCCACGATCACCACGATGAAATTGCCGGCTCCGAAACTCCTGAGTTCCAGCGAGGACAGGTAACTCACCACCATGCCGGTTAGAAAGCCCATCAGCGCGGTGATGCCCAGGGCCTTGACGCCGGCCTGATAGATGGTCGCGGAGATATCGCGCCAGGGTGTAGACCCGGGATGACGCAGCAGCCACAGGCAATCCAGTACGAACTGTCCGACGAGGATCAGGAAACTACTGACATGGTCCAGCGCACGACGGCCGATATGCGCCGCTGCAGTGACCATGTCGAAGTGCTGCGTGGTTCGCAGTTTCGGTTCCTGGGGCACCTGCCGCTCGGTCCAGTGACGGAACAACGCCACATGTTCGGGACGCACTACCAGATGCTTGGGCCGTTGGCCTTCGTTGGCGCGCCACAGCACGAAGGCACCGACGCTGTCGAGCGCAGATATGGTGTTCAGGTTCCAGTGTGCTTCCGGATCGGATGTGTAGCGGCGCAACTCGCGCTGCAAACGATCAGCGTGCTGAGCCACGCCGCGCAAGGTCCAGTGACCGGTGAGCTTAATGCTGGTAAATCCGTCAGCGTTGCGCTCCACCTTCAAGGCAGGCGCTTGCAAGTCAGTGTATTGCGGCTGGGCGGACATTGGCGCTTAAGCATACACCTGTGCGCCGGTGTCCAGGCCAGCGTCGATGTCGATCGAGCTGTTGCGCAAATTTCCGCCGCAGGCGGTTCAATTGATGTGGATTGTCTTGGAACATGCAACGGAAATAAGCCAGTTTGGGCCGGGGTCGACCGTGAATCCATTAAGGGTCACTTGTAAAACATAATCGTCGTCTGTATTAAAGGCCCGCGCATGTTTCACCACCTTGCTTTATTCCGTGGCAAGGTAATCACTTGAACCACAGCACGACACATCGCTTCGTGAAAAATTCCCGGCCAAGCCGATCCTGACCGGCGACATCCATGCTCAAATCAATCGCGGTTAGCGGTAAGCCAGCCGCCGATGTGATCACACATCATTAACGAGACGCACTCCAACCTCATATAACCGCGCCAGCAACTCGGCCGGATCCTGATACACCCGATACGCTCCGGCCCGCTCCAGTTCGTCACGGCCGTAGCCTCCCGATTGGAGTCCGATGCCGAGAGCTCGTGCGCGTTTTGCAGCCAGCAGATCCCAGACGCTGTCGCCGACAACCATTGAATCGTTGATCGATACTCCCAACCTGGCTGCCGCTTCCAGAAACAGATCGGGATCAGGTTTTGCGTGTGGCACCTGATCGCGGGTTACCACCGGGACCTCCGGCTTGACGCCGAGCACATCGAGCGCGGGTCGCGCACTCTCGATCCGCCCGCTGGTGGCGATAGCCCAACGCACACCGACCTCGGTCAGATAACTCAGCAGCTCGCGCGCACCCGGTAAAGGGCGGACTTGACCGGCGAGGCGCTGAAATGCCTCGACATGCCATTTCCTGAGCTGCAACGCTTCCTCCGCACTCACGCTCCGCCCGGTCTCCCGTAGCAAGGCATTGACGAACAAACCGCCGCTCATGCCGATGCGGCGATGAATGCGCCATACCGAAAGCTCGATGCCCGCGCGTTCCAGGGCTTCACGCCATGCAAGCACGTGCTGGTAGACGCTATCGACTAAAGTGCCATCGAGATCGAAGAGAAAAGCCGGGGTTGTTTCCGTGCGCTGTGGACTATTTTTTGACATCGATCATCTCCCACCCATGTTTCCGAACCAAGTTCCTGCGTGTATGCCTGCCCTATCCTCTGGCAGAAATTCCGCTGCTGAGTTATCTGCAAATACGATGGCGCCCTGACGATTGATGCGTCCGGCCGGGATATGCGCGTCACCATTGCAGAGACGAACCAGCATCCTGGCTTTTGCCGCGCCGGTCACCAACCAGAGAATCCTGCGCGAGCGATTGATGATGGGGTAAGTCAGAGTCATGCGCCGCCGGCCTCGATACACTCCGGAGACAGCCACGTCGGCATCCATCACTTCCAATACCCGATCACCCGGGAGCAGCGACGCCGTATGACCGTCGCTGCCCAGACCCAGCAGCACCAGGTCGATTACCGGCGGTGTGCCGCATAACTGTCTCAGGGTATCTGCATACTTCTGCGCAGCAACGGCGAGATCATCGCCTGCAACCGGCATGGGGTAAATCTGCCGCGAAGACAGCGGTACATGTGCCAGGAGAATTTCCTGTAATCCGGTCAGGTTGCGGTCCGGATCGCCGTACGGGGCTATGCGCTCATCGACCTGGACGATGCTGACATCGCGCCAGGGGACATCTTCCATCGCCAGCCGTTTGAACATCTGCGATGGCGTCTCGCCACCGCTGACTGCCAGTACGAATTGGCCACGCTGTGCTACCGCCTGACGTGCGCAGCCGGCGACGAATGCCGCAGCCTCCCGTGCCACACTCTCGGCATCGGAGAGAATTCTCAGTTTCAGGTCGATCGTATCAATCGGCATGTTGCCTTGCGTCGAGATATTTTCCGCACTCGATACCTTTGGCTCTGTCGCACTTTAAAAACGCAGCAGACAGTATCTGGCCAATCATTTCCTGTCGGTCGATCCGGTGCCATGCCCACCAAATTCATTGCGCATGGCAGTCAACAGGCGGTTGGCAAAATCATCCTGGCGACGCGAGCTGAAACGTCCGTACACTGCCGC
>JBOIBL010000278.1:0-11353 GCA_050739495.1 Gammaproteobacteria bacterium
CCGGGGTACTCATGCTGTGCGACCCACGTCTGATGCGCAAAGGCTATGGGCGAGTATTCATGGCAAGCCTGCCGCCCATGCAGCGAACCCGCGATCTGGATGAAGTAGAGATGTTTCTGTCGAAAAACCTGTCGATGCCAACAATGCGCGCAGTCGAATCATGAAGTTGCTGGCGATTGACACCGCGACTGAACGCTGCTCTGTGGCGCTCTGGATCGATGGCCGGATTATCAGCCAGGACAGGACCCTGAATCGAGCTCATGCAGAGGTTATTCTGCCAATGGTAAGCGCTTTGCTGGGTGAGGCAGGCTGCTCAATCAAACAGCTCGACGGCATCGGTTTCGGCCGTGGCCCAGGCGGATTTACCGGAGTACGCGTAGCGGCTTCGGTAGCGCAAGGTCTGGCATATGGCGCCGGATTGCCAGTGTTGCCGGTCTCGGATCTGGAGACGATTGCCGCAGGTGCATTCCGTCTGCACGGAGAACATCGTATTCTGGTCTGCATGGATGCCCGGATGGGCGAAGTGTACTGGGGGGCATATTCGGCGTCAGCCTCGGAGGTCCGGCCACTTACCGGGGAATTTGTAACTGCGCCCGAAGCAGTGGGAATTCCGGATAAAAATCTGTGGTTTGGTGCCGGTGCCGGCTTTATGGCGTACGCGCAAACTCTGCAGGAGCGGTTGTCTGCAGACTTGTCCGGGGTGGATGCAGGTATGTTGCCTGCGGCGAGTGATGTGGCATTACTTGCCGCTCAAGCCTATGTCCGCGGAGAATATCTGCCGGCAGAACAGGCCTTGCCAGTGTATTTACGGGACCGGGTAGCGTGGCCGAAACCAGCATTGTAATTAGATTGTCATGTGGCACTGCTTTAATAATCGTGTCACAGCACTGTAGTAAAGCACATGACTGATAAACGTATTCTGATAGTCGAAGACGAACGCCCGGTAAGGGAGATGGTCGCATTTGGCCTCAAGCGCGATGGCTACCATGTACGGGAGGCCGCTGATTGCGCTGCGGCGCGTGCTGCAATCGCAGATCAGTTACCGGATTTGCTACTGCTGGACTGGATGCTTCCTGACATGAGCGGGCTTGAATTTGCGCGTCTGCTGAAACGTCAGGAGAGTACCCGGGAATTACCGGTCATCATGCTGACAGCACGCGCCACCGAAGACGATAAGGTCATGGGTTTGCAAAGTGGCGCGGATGACTACATCACCAAGCCGTTCTCGACGCGCGAGTTGCTCGCACGAATCGAGGCCGTGTTGCGCAGGGCAGCTGGGCATGAAGAGCAATTGGCAGTTGGTGTATTGCAGATGAATACGCTCAGTCACCGTGTAACCGCCAATGGCAAAGACGTCACCCTCGGCCCGACCGAATACCGGCTGTTGAAATTTTTCATGGCCCACCCGGAACGGGTATACAGTCGTGCGCAAGTGCTGGACCGGGTATGGGGTGGCGGCGTATATGTGGAAGAGCGGACGGTGGATGTTCATATCCGGCGTCTGCGCAAGGCACTGGAACCGCATAGCTGCGAGAGTTACGTGCAAACTGTCCGGGGTAGTGGCTATCGCTGTTCGTCCGTCCTGGATCATTGATGGGTCACGGCTGGCGCCAGAGTTTGCTGGGTTATGCCGGGCTGCTTCTGATAGCACTCATGATCGCCGGCCACTTCGGTTACCCATGGCTGGGATTGTTTTGCGCGACGTTCATATATCTGGTCTGGCATCTCGTCAACCTCTATCGTCTGGAACGCTGGTTGCGCAAGGGGCGGCAGTTCAATACCCCTGAATCGATCGGTGTATGGGGCGACGTTTTTCAGTATTTTTACCGACTGCGGCGGCGTGATCGGGAACGCAAACGCCGGATGGCGCGACTGCTGCGTGAATTCCGTGATTCGACCGGCGCGATGCCGGATGGCGTGGTGGTCCTGAACCGATTGGGCGAGATACGCTGGTTCAACCGCGCGGCCGCGCGGCTGCTTGATCTGCGCGTACCGCAGGATGTTGGGCAGCGCATTGCAAATCTGATTCGGCATCCGGATTTCATACGTTACGTCAAGCGGGGTGACTATGAAGAAGCTGTCGAGATATCTTCGGAACTCGGCGGCGATTTACGGCTGACCTTGCAGATCGTTCCCTACGCCGAATCCCAGCAATTGTTGCTGGTCAGGGACGTGACACGGTTGCATCGGCTTGAGCATGTACGCCGGGAATTCGTTGCCAATGCCTCACATGAACTGCGCACACCCTTGACGGTCATCGCAGGATACCTGGACGCGCTTAATGCCGAGAGAGGTATGCCTGTTGATTGGCACGCGCCGCTCAGGGAGATGCAACAACAATCGAGCCGGATGGGCGCGATTGTCGAAGATCTTCTGGAGTTGTCGCGTCTCGAAAATGAGACCGGTGAAGCTGCATATCAGAAAGTTGATATTGTCGGCATGCTGTCGCGGATTCGCGGCGAAGCGTTGGCTTTGGGGCAGGGGCCGCACGATGTGATTCTGGCGATCTCGACGGATGCCCAGTTATTGGGCGCAGAACACGAAATCTACAGTGCGTTCGCGAACCTGGTGTTCAATGCCATGAAATACACTCCATCGGATGGCCAGGTCACGGTATCGTGGCAAATGGAGAACAAAGGTGCATCTTTCAGTGTGGAGGATACCGGTATCGGGATCCCGGCCGAGCATATACCCAGGCTGACGGAGCGTTTCTACCGCGTGGATCCTTCACGCTCACGTGACAGTGGTGGTACAGGGCTGGGGCTGGCTATCGTCAAGCATGCGCTGCAGCATCACACAGCCCGTCTTGAGATACGCAGTACTCCGGGTAAAGGCAGTACATTCATCTGTCACTTTCCACCCTCAAGAGTTTATCGTCCCGAGCATGCAGTCGAACATTGAAATAGCTCCCTGTCATCGAATTGTAGTCAATATTTCATGCTGATTTAACGCCGTGGGCTCATCCTTCCATTCAGGCAGATTTGGAGGGTGCAGTTCATGGCAACTGATCAGTTCGAGGTCAAGTCCCGCCAGATTCAGGGCGCAACATGGTTCCAGCAGCCTCAACAAGGCCGTCTGAGCGTGGGACTGGCATGCTCCGAATCAGAATTGCGTGAATCGCAGCGCCTGCGTTACAAGGTATTTGCAGAGGAGCAGGGCGCTGATTTGCATGGCACCGAACCCGGGCTCGATGAGGACAAATTCGACGCCTACTGCCGGCATGTACTGGTGCGTGATAACGAGAGTGATGAAGTTATCGCAAGCACGCGTGTTCTGCTGGATCTCGATGCGCGTCGCGCCGGCGGGTTTTATTCCGAAGGCGAGTTTGAACTCGATAGCGTGCTTACCGCGCCCGGCAGGACGATGGAGATTGGCCGTACCTGCGTACACCCGGATTACCGGCGCGGGGCGGTTATCAGCATGCTATGGTCGGGATTGGCAAGACTGATCAATGTTAATGAATTCCAGCGCATCATCGGTTGCGCAAGCATCCCGATGCACGATGGCGGAGCAGGCGCATTGGCGACGTATGCCTGGTTGAGCCGTGAACGGTTGGTATCCACCGAATTCAACGTGCATCCCCGATTGCCACTGCCACCAATCAGCGTGGCTCCCGCTCCTCTGATGCCACCACTACTTAAGGCCTACGTACGCCTTGGCGCGATGATTTGTGGGGAGCCTTGCTGGGATCCGGAGTTCAATACTGCGGATATGCTGGTGGTGCTGGACACCGCCAACCTGCAGCGTCGCTACGTGCGGCGATATCTGCAGAAATGAGTCGTTTCCCGGTGGGCCGTGCAATGCGTGTGGCAATGCGTCTGGTTGGCCTGACGATACATATCGCAGCTGGCATGTTGCTGGCGCTGTTGCTGGTTATCGTCCAGTTGACGGCGCGGCATGTCGGTTACAGTCTGCGTGGCAAGCTGGCTCGTTGGTGGTTGCGAACCCTGGGCCGGTTGCTCGGCGTCCGGGTGTTTGCGTATGGAGTACCGGCATCCGCAGCCGTGCTTTACGTTGCCAATCACATCTCCTGGCTGGATATCATCGCGCTGGCAGAAGTTGTCGGAGCGGATTTCGTGGCCAAGCAGGAAGTGCGGGGCTGGCCGCTGTTCGGCTGGCTGGCCCAGGCCGGGGGCACGCTTTTCGTGCGCCGGGGCAACTCGAATGCAGTACGTCACATCGAGGACCACATGACGTTCCGGCTGGCGGCTGGCCGTAACCTGGTCCTGTTCCCTGAGGGAACGACGACTGCGGGTGATGTTCCGAAGCCCTTCAAGCCACGCCTGTTCCAGGCTGCCATCCGCACCCAGTCACCGGTTCAGCCGGTCGCAATCAGCTATCAGGGTTCCCGGGAACTCCGCAGTCGCGTCGCGTTTGTGGGTGACCAGGGCCTGCTGGAAAACTTGTGGTCGCTGCTCGGTACCCGCTCATTGCCGGTAACAATTCGCTTTATGCCGCCGCTTGCCAGCAAGGGTGCCCGCACCCGTCCCCTCGCCAACGCTGCATGGGAATCTGTGCTCCTGGGGCTGGAGACTCCCCGGGATATCATTTCAGTGCGGGCCGCCTGATATCAGTCACAGAACTGTCATATTTCCCGCCTAAGCTAGTCACGTTAGGATGCAGGATGTCGTTCCACATCAGTCCGTGATGCAGAATCGTATGTCATGCAAGGGTTCCACCGGTACCCGCTATAATGAGGTATCGGTCTTATTGACAATGTGGCAGCAGACAGACGGGGATGATAAACGACCATGGATAAACTCAACCTGACTCATCACATTTCCCAGAAGTTCAATCAGGAACTGGAAGACGTGCGTAACCGCGTACTGGCGATGGGCGGTCTGGTGGAACAACAGGTCAACGATGCCATGAAAGCCCTGGTGCAGGGTGATAGCGCCCTGGGGCACGACGTCCAGAAACAGGATGATCAGGTCAACCAGATGGAGTTGATGATCGATGAGGAATGCAGCAGGATTCTCGCGCGTCGTCAACCTGCTGCCAGCGACTTGAGACTGATACTTACTGTCATCAAGACCATCACCGATCTGGAACGTATCGGGGATGAAGCCGAAAAGATCGGCCGTCTGGCAGTACGGCTGGCTGAACAGGAGCGTCCCGGCGATCGTTATCTGGCGCTCGAGCACCTGGGCGATCACGTGCAGGGCATGGTGCATGACTCACTGGATGCTTTTGCGCGGCTGGACGCCCAGGCTGCCGTGAAGACCGCACGCGAGGATGCGCGCGTCGATGACGAATATGAAGGCTTGTCACGTCAGGCCATCACTTTCATGCTGGAGAATCCGCGTACCATCCGGCGCGAGCTGGATATTCTGTGGTCCGCACGTGCGCTGGAGCGCATCGGGGATCACGCCAAGAATATCAGCGAGTATGTTATCTATCTGGTGCAAGGCAAGGATGTGCGTCACGCCGGCTTTGAGGCCATGGAACGCGAAGTCCGCGATCACACGAAATAAATTATCTCTCCACGCTGGCGATGCAGTCCGGCATGCAGTATAAATATGGACTGAATTCCGGGATGTCCCGGCCATATTTCCTGAGGTGGTTGCATGTCCTTGCGTCGCTGGTTGAATCTGGCAGGATTCCTGATTTGCGCGTTGCTGCTGAGCTATGCGTATTATTCCCAGTTTCATGATCATCTCGAACCGTGTCCGCTCTGCATCTTTCAGCGCGTGGGCGTGATTGCGGTCGGATTGGTCTTCCTTATCGCATTCCTGCACCATGCCGGCGCATTGAGCGCACGCATCTATGGTGGATTACAGTTTTTGGCCGCAATGGCAGGCGGTGCGGTCTCTGTCCGGCACATCTACGTCCAGCATCTGCCGCCGGATATGGCGCCGCCTTGCGGGCCGGGACTGAGTTATCTGTTCAAGGTGCTGCCGCTCAATAAATTCATCGTCAAGGCATTCACGGGCACCGCAGACTGTTCCATCGTCACCTGGCGGTTTCTTGGCTTGACCATGCCGGAATGGATGCTGATCTGGTTCGTTGTTCTGGGTGTCGGTGGATTCGTGATGAACTGGTATCTGACGCGCCCACGCTCGGCGGCTTAGCCGATCAGCAACTTCTGCATGATGCTCAGATAGATTGTGGTCAGTTTCTCGAGATCATCGACGCTTACACATTCATCGATCTTGTGGATGCTGGTATTCAACGGTCCGAACTCGACGACTTCGGCGCCGGTAGGCGCGATAAAGCGGCCATCGGACGTCCCGCCACCGGTATCGAAGCGCGGGGTTATGCTGGTCGCTTCCCGTACCGAATCTGCTACGACCATACTCAAACGACCGGATCGGGTGAGGAACGGTTCGCCCATGGCATGCCATTTCAGCTCGTGGCGTATGCCGTGACTGTCGAGCACTGATTTGGTCCGTTGCTGCAGTTCCTCCGTTGTAACCGATGCTGAATACCGGAAATTGAATCGCACGGTCGCCTGACCCGGGATTACATTCCCAGCTCCGGTTCCTGCATTGAAATTCGATATCTGGAAACTGGTAGGCGGGAACTCCGGGCTTCCCTCATCCCAACGTGTATTTATCAGTTCGGTGAGCGCTGGCGTAATACGGTGGATGGGGTTGTCGGCACTTTGTGGGTAGGCTACATGTCCCTGTATGCCATGCACCGTAAGAAAGCCGGTCAATGAGCCGCGCCTGCCATTGCGGATCGTATCGCCGAATGTTTCGAGACTCGATGGCTCGCCGACTACGCACCAGTCTATTTTTTCGTCGCGGCGACTGAGTTCCTCGATGACTTTTACGGTGCCATCCACCGATGGACCTTCTTCATCGCCAGTGATCAGGAATCCGATGCGTCCAGGGTGGTGGGGATACGCCGCCGTGAATTGCTGGGCGGCAACCACCATCGCTGCCAGTCCACCTTTCATATCGGCAGCGCCACGCCCATACAGCAGGCCGTCTTTTACCACGGGAATGAATGGATCGGTTGACCACTGTTCTTTCGGCCCTGGCGGTACCACATCGGTGTGGCCGGCGAATACCAGTAAAGGACCGTTGCCGCCATGCGTCGCCCACAGGTTGTCGACCTCCCCGAAGTGCAGCGCCTCGCAGCTGAATCCGGCTGCTTGCAGATGCCTTATTAATAACTGCTGACAACCGGCATCTTCTGGCGTCACAGAAGGGCATGCGATAAGCGCCTTGGCGAGTTCCAGCACGTCACTCATCGGGATTCCCCGACCAGTTCGTCGTAGGAAGCTACATTGAATCCGACTAGCACATTTTTCCCGTGTTCCAGGATCGGGCGTTTCAACAACGTGGGGTGTTTTTCAAGTACAGCTACCACGTCGCCAGCTTCAAGCTTATGTTTTGCAGATTCGGCCAGATTTCGCCAGGTTGTACCGCGACGATTGACGAGTACTTCGACTCCTGCCGTTTTCAGCCAGTGGGACAGACGTGAAGAGTCAGGTGTATCTTCGCGGACATCGTGGAAGCTGAACACGATTCGATGTATTTCCAGCCAGCGTCGAGCTTTACGGCAGGTGTCGCAGTTCTTGAGGCCCCACATGTTGTTCATGGCGTCTGATTCGCGCTGCGTAGAAGTTCATTGATGCCGACTTTGGCGCGGGTTTTGGCATCAACCCGCTTCACGATCACCGCACATTGCAGGCTGTAGCGGCCCTCGGGCGAGGGCAGGGTGCCAGGTACCACTACTGCACCAGCTGGCACCCGGCCGTAACTGATCTGATCGCGTTCGCGATCATAGATGCGAGTGCTCTGGCCGATGAACACGCCCATCGAAATCACTGCGCCTCGTTCGACGATTACGCCTTCCACGATTTCGGAACGGGCACCGATGAAGCAGTCGTCCTCGATGATGGTCGGTGCAGCCTGCAGCGGCTCCAGCACGCCGCCGATGCCGGCGCCTCCAGAAATGTGCACGTTGCGCCCAATCTGGGCACAGGAACCGACGGTTGCCCAAGTATCAACCATGCTGCCTGAACCTACGTAGGCACCGATGTTCACGTAACAGGGCATCAATACTGTATCGGGTGCGATGTAGGCACCCTTGCGAATGACTGCAGAGGGTACGATGCGTGCGCCATCACGCTCGAAATCCTGTTGCGAATAATCGCTGTACTTGAGTGGCACCTTGTCGAAGTAGCGCAATGCCCCTGAATCGATTATGCGGTTAGGCTGCAGCCGGAAGTACAGCAATACGGCTTTCTTGAGCCATTCATTGACCAGCCACTTGCCGTCATGCAGTTCGGCGACCCGTGCTTCGCCGCTGTCCAGCAGAGAGATCGTGGCTTCGACCGCAGCCCGAAGTTCCGGCACCGTATCTGACGGAGTGATTCCGGCGCGCTGCCCGAATGCGGTTTCGATAATCTGCCTGATCTCGGTATTGTTCACAGTGACTCCACATGGCTACGCAGCCGGCGTATCGCTTCGCTGCATTCTTCGACGGGGGCGACCAGCGAGATACGTATCCGTTGCTTGCCCGGATTGCCGTACGCGCTGTCGCGGGACAGGTAGCTGCCGGGCACTACGGTAACATTTTGCCTGGCGTACAGCTCACGGGTAAAAATCTCGTCATCTATCGGCGTGCGCGGCCACAGATAAAAGGCGGCGGGCGGGAAAGTCACATCCATCACCGGCTTGAGAATGCGCATCGCTGCGTCGAATTTCTCACGATACAACGCCCGGTTATCTTTCACATGCTGTTCATCGTTCCATGCCAGTACGCTGGCCAGCTGTACATGATTGGGTACTGCGCAGCCATGATAAGTGCGGTACAAAAGAAATCTGGCCAGTATTTCCGCGTCGCCGGCCACGAAACCTGAACGCAGACCCGGCACACTGGAACGCTTTGAAAGACTGTGGAAGACGATGCAGCGGCGGAAATCGTGGCGCCCCATCTGCTCGCAAGCCTGAAGCAATCCGGGCGGGGGATTCTCTTCGTCCAGATAGATTTCCGAGTAGCATTCATCCGAGGCCACGATGAAGTCGTAACGATCGGCCAGTTCGACAACCCGCTGCAGATAAGCAGTATCCATGATCGCGCCGGTTGGGTTGCCGGGTGTGCAGATGAACAATAACTGACAACGCTGCCAGACGGCCTCGGGCACCTGATCCAGATCCGGCAGAAACCCGGTTTCCTCATTGGTGTCCATGAACCAGGGTTCGGCACCAGCCAGGAAGGCGCCGCCTTCATATATCTGATAGAACGGATTTGGCATCAGTACCAGTGGGCGCCGGGTCCGGTCGATGATGGTCTGCACGAATGCAAACAAACCTTCGCGTGTGCCGTTCACGGGAAGCACATGAAGCTCGGGATCGACGCGACCGGCGCCGAGGCCGAAGCGCCGGGTGAGCCAGTGCGCGACTGCCTCGCGCAATTCCGGCAGGCCTTTGGCGACCGGATAGGCACCGAGACCGGCCAGATTGCCGCGCAGTGCATCGAGCACCAATTTTGGAGGCGCATGCTTGGGCTCCCCGATCGACAAGGGGATGTGGCCGAGGTTCGCGGGAGGGGTGATGCCCTGTTTGAGTTTCGCCAGCCGCTCGAATGGGTAGGGCAGTAGTTTGTCTAAATCGGGATTCATGCCTGGTTCCGATAGTTGCAGTAATTCAACTTGCTTCACCGATGCGTGACAGCAAGGCGGCGCGTAACCGTGCCTGTGCTTCTGCATCATCAAACGGTCGGCCATCTGCGCCGGTTATGAAGAATACGTCTTCAGCGCGTTCGCCAACGGTGGTTATTTTTGCATTCTGCAATCGCACTTCGCACGCTTTCAGCGCCTGACCGATCTGGGATAACAGTCCGGGCCGATCGCCCGCGCTGATTTCCAGCACAGTGCGTGCATTCACGGCATCTTCTGCGAAATGGATCTGCGTCGGGGTAGTGAACATCCGTACCTGACGTGGCGCCCGCCGCGTGACTGGGATGGGTGAGGCATTATGCCGGTTTATTTCGTGCCGAAGTACCCGTTCAATCTCTCGCAACCGTTCCGGTTCGCTGGTCGGGGCAGCATCGTCTTCGAGTACCACGTAGGTATCGAGGCGGCTGTCGATACCTACCGGCATCAATCGTGCATCGAGCACGGTAAGGCCAAGTTGTGACAGGACCGCCGTCACCCGGCCGAAGATGAAATCGTCCTGGTGGGAGTAAACGCACACGGCGGTACCGCCGCGCTGCGGCTGTTCACGCACGAAGGCGAGCGGTAGCCGGTCCGGTGTGACTCTCGACAGGGTACTGGTATGCCATACGATTTCATCCGCGGTATGACGCAGGAAATATTCTTCAGAGAGCGCATCCCAGACTCTGAGAATGGCGCTGGTATCGAATCCACGCTCACGCAATTCCTGCATGGCAACTTGCTGGGTCTCGTGAATCAACTCGTCCTTGTCGATAGGATTTTCAAGTCCGTGACGGAGAGCTTCGCTGGTGGCGCGATACAGTTCCTTGAACAGGCTCGCTTTCCATGAGTTCCAGAGATCGGGGTTGGTCCCGCGGACATCTGCGACCGTGAGGATGTACAGGTAATCAAGATGCATCTGATCGCTTACCCGGCTGGCAAATTCATGCACTACCTGCGGGTCATTTATGTCGCGTTTCTGCGCAGTGATGGAGAGCAGGAGATGGTTCTGTACCAGCCACGATACAAGTCTGGCCTCGTAACGTGAGAGTCCGTGATCGAGGCAGAAACTTTCCGCATCCTGCGCACCAAGTTCGGAATGATCGCCACCACGGCCTTTGGCGATGTCATGGAACAGTGCGGCCAGATAGGCAATCTCGGGTTTCGGCAGCGCTTGCATGATCTGGCTGCACAAGGGAAATTCTTCGTCGTAACGACTGAGCGCGAAACGCCGCAGGTTGCTGACCACGAACAGGATATGTTCATCCACGGTATAGGTGTGGAACAAGTCGTATTGCATGCGTCCCACCACCGCGCCGAACGCAGGCAGATAACGGCCGAGCACACCATAACGATTCATGCGGCGTAATTCGTGGGTGACACCCTGCGGTTCCCGCAGCACCGTCATGAACAATTCGCGGTTCGCCGGTTCGGCGCGGAATATTGTGTCGATCTGGTGCAAACTCTGCCGCAATGCGCGCAGGGTCGTGGCGCCGACGCCTTTGAGCCGCGGATGTTGTTGCAGGGAATGGAAGATTTCGAGCAAAGCTGATGGACGACGGGTAAACAGCTCCGGGTCGTTGGCATGCAGGAAACCGTTTCGAGCAGTGAAAGCGTCATCCAAGGGTGTGATATCAGCGGAAACAGGTGCCAGAATCACTTCTTCCAGTGATTGCAGCAGTATCTCGTTCAGCAGTCCCAGTTCCTTGATACTGCGATAGTAGTCCTGCATGAATTGTTCTA
>JBOIBL010000279.1:0-23481 GCA_050739495.1 Gammaproteobacteria bacterium
CAGTTCCCGGGCTCGCGCCGCAGGCGCGAAGTCGAAGGGCGCCAAGCACACGATATCCAAGTGTTTCGACTTCGCCTGTCCTGAGCTTGTCGAAGGGCTCAACACGAACGGTAGGAGAATTATGAGATAAGTTCTAGCCTGAAACGACATCCAGCAAGCAAAGCCGACCATCACGAACTGCGAGGCTGAGCTTGCCCTCCAGCAGACGCAACAGATCCCGGCCCACAGCATCCAGCCGCCATCCCGACAATACCCCGAGTTCCCGTTCGCCTCTCACCAGTCGATCCAGATCGGCGCGCGTCGCGAGCTGGGCCGGGCTGACCCCGGCCTCGACACTTTTGATACGCACCACCGTGATCAGTGCATCCACCAGCGCTTCCGCCGCGGGGTCGAGGCGGGCCGGTGCCGGCGGTGGGGTGGCGGTAGCCTGCTGGTCCTGGATCAAGGCGAGCAATTCGTCGCCGTGTTTGCGTACAGTACTTTCGTTCATGCCACGGAGCTGCTGCAAGGCTTCAGCTGTCGCCGGCTGCTGGCGCGCCATGTCTGCCAGCAGATCATCCTTGAGTATCCACTGACGTGGCAGGTTTTCCGCGATGGCGCGTTGTTCGCGCCATTCAGCAAGGTTCTTCGCGATTCCGAGCTGACGCGGTTTGAAACGTTGCAGACCGCGCAGGCGCCGCCATGCCTGTTGTGGGTCGGTGCGATAGGTGGCGGGATTTTCCAATGTTGCACGTTCGCGCTCCAGCCAGTCGAGGCGGCCACGGCGGGTGAGTTCCTCGTGCAGTTTCACATAGACATCGCGCAGATAACGCACGTCGTCTGCGGCATAACGCACCGCCCCCTCAGGCAGCGGGCGACGTGACCAGTCGGCGCGGGTATGTCCCTTTTCCAGATGCACGCCGAGCAGACTCTCCACCAGGGAACCGTAACCGACCTGATCCGGAAACCCGGCAAAACTGGCTGCGAGCTGGGTATCGAATATCGGCGCCGGCACACTTTGTGTCAGGTTGAAGAATATCTCCAGATCCTGCCGTGCGGCATGCAATACCTTGGTGATGCGTGTGTCGGCGAGTATTCCCAGCAGTGGTTGCAGTCCGGGCAATGCGAGCGGATCAACGCAAGCCACTACGTCGGGGGTGGCAAGCTGGACCAGACACAGTTGCGGATAATAGGTGCGTTCGCGCATGAACTCGGTGTCAAGCGCGATCCAGTCGGCGGCCTGGATGCGTGAGCAAAGCGTCTCAAGCGCGTCAGGGCTGTCAATCCAGAGCTGTTCATCGATATCGGACATGTCGGGTTCCGGTTTGCGGGTCAGCCAGTGCAAGGTATGATGCGTGCGCAGTTACCGCGAAACTGACTCAATTCAAGGGTGCCTCTAGATGATGGCGATTGTACGCACTTGCTGGGATATATGCCTGCTTCGGCGCGGTCCCCAGGTGTTCCCGCGTTCCGGTATCCTGCTGGGCGTCATGTTGCTCATCTATGTAGCGCTGGATCTGTATAGCGGATTTCTGGGTGGTCTGTACACACTGCATTCCATCCTGGGAGAGGCATTGCTGGATACAGCGATGCTGGCCGCGTTCTGTTATATGGTGCTGTTCTGCTGGCGTCAGACTGCCCGTTTCAATCAGACCTTCGCGGCCATCCTCGGCACCGATTCGCTGCTGATGTTCGCAAGTCTGCCGCTGCTCTCGGTGTTGCATCTCGATAATCTGCCGGTGCTGCCGCAGTTGGCGAGCTGGATGTTGCTGGTGCTGTTCCTTTGGAACATCGTGGTCATGGCGCACATCCTTCGACACACACTGGGCGATGCACGCTATGCACCGATCCTGCTGGCTGGCCCCTACCAGTTACTGAATTTTCTGGTGCTCACCTTGCTGTTCCAGGCGAACTGACATGCGCATTCACATACTTGGTGTCTGCGGGACATTCATGGGCGGGATCGCCGCGCTGGCGAAAGCCGCAGGACATGAAGTCAGTGGTTCGGATGCGAATGTTTATCCGCCCATGAGTACCCAACTCGAAGCATTGGGTATCCGCTTGCAACAGGGTTATTTTGCGGAACACCTGGAACCGGCGCCGGACGTGGTGATTGTCGGCAATGCATTGTCGCGCGGTAACCCTGCCATCGAAGCCATGCTCGATCGCGGCCTGCCTTATAGCTCCGGTCCGCAATGGCTGGCGGAAAACATCCTGACGCAGCGCCACGTGCTCGCGGTCGCCGGCACCCACGGCAAGACCACCACCAGCAGTATGCTGGCATGGATACTCGAAGCCGCGGACCTGCAACCCGGATTCCTGATCGGCGGCATACCGCAGAATTTCGGCATCTCCGCGCGTCTCGGAAGTGGAACCCATTTCGTGGTGGAGGCGGATGAATACGACACTGCGTTCTTCGACAAAGGTTCCAAGTTCCTGCATTACCGGCCGCGCACCGCGATCCTCAATAACCTCGAATACGATCACGCGGATATCTTTCCCGATCTCGCCAGTATCGAGACCCAGTTCCATTATCTGATCCGCAGCGTCCCGGGTAACGGCTTGCTGGTGATAAATGGTGCCGATCGAAACCTGGCGCGGGTGCTGGAGCGGGGCTGCTGGACGCCGTGTGAAAGTTTCGCGCTCGCGAACGGCGACTGGGCAGTGACCGATCTCAGTCCGGATGGCAGTGCATTTGTAGTACTGCATCAGGGCAAACGCGCCGGTGCCGTGCAATGGAATCTGCTGGGTGCGCACAATGTACAGAACGCGTTGGCCGCCATCGCTGCGGCACGGCACGCGGGCGTATCACCGGAACTCGCTGCCGAGGCACTCAGCCGCTTCCAGGGCGTGAAGCGTCGTCTTGAAGTTCGTGCGCAGGTGGACGGCGTTACGGTGTACGACGATTTTGCTCATCATCCAACCGCGATCGCCACGACGCTCGCAGGTTTGCGTAAACGAGTGGAGCAGGCCCGCATCATCGCTATCCTCGAGCCACGTTCCAATACCATGAAAACCGGCGTGCACCGTGATACGCTGGCTGCATCCCTGCAGGATGCAGACCGCATCTTCGTCTACCAGGCTCCGAATGTGAACTGGGATGTCGCAGGTGCGCTGAGCCCGCTGGGTGCACGTGCCAGCGTGACGCGTGACATCGAGCAGATGGTGGGTAGCGTCAGTGGCGAACTGCAACGCGGCGATCATGTGTTGATCATGTCGAACGGTGGCTTTGGTGGGTTCCATGAGAAACTTATCGAGCGTCTCGAGCGCAATGCGGCGCCACGTTGTTGATGCGGCACGGGGTATTTCACGAGCGATGGCCAATGAAAAAGAATGATCCGATCGCGCTGGCATTGACCGGCGCCTCCGGCGCTCAGTACGGATTACGTCTGCTGGAGATGTTGCTCAAGGCGGAACGGCGCGTCTATCTGATGCTGTCGAAACCGGCGCAGCTCGTCATCAGTATGGAGACGGATATCAAGCTGCCGAGTCGTGCACCGGACGCCCAGCAATTCCTGATGCAGCATTTCGGTGCCAAGGCGGATCAGTTGCAGGTGTTCTCGCCGGAGCAATGGACCGCGCCGGTGGCGAGCGGCTCCGCGCCGATCGCAGCCATGGTGATCTGCCCGTGCAGCATGGCGACCTTGTCGGCGATCGCGACCGGCGCGAGCCGCAGCCTGATCGAACGCGCTGCAGATGTGGCGATCAAGGAACAACGCAAACTGGTGATCGTGCCGCGCGAGACTCCGTTCTCGGCGATCCATCTCGAGAACATGCTGAAACTTGCCCGACTCGGTGTGGTGGTGTTGCCGGCCAATCCCGGTTTCTATCATCGCCCGGCGAAACTCGACGACATGGTGGATTTCGTGGCCGCGCGGATACTCGATCATCTGGATGTAGCACATGACCTGGTGCCGGTCTGGGGTGAACCCGCGGAATGATGTGGCGTCGTGGCTGAAACCGTGACTGAAACTGTGACTGAATTGGCGCTGTTCCCGTTGGGTACGGTGCTGTTTCCAGACGGCCCGTTACCGCTGCGTATCTTCGAACCGCGTTATCTCGACATGGTAAGCCGTTGTCTGAAACAGGATCAGGGCTTCGGCGTGTGCCTGATAGAACAGGGTAAGGAAACCGGTCACGCGCATACCCACGATGTCGGTACGCTGGCCCGCATCGCTGACTGGAGCGGCGATGAAGATGGCATGTTGCATATCCTGGCACATGGCAGCCAGCGCTTCAGATTGCGTGAGCTGCACACCCAGCAGGATGGTCTGAACGTTGCCGAAGTGGAATGGCTGGACGCGGAACCAGCCACCTTGCTGCCCGAACCGGCCTATCCACTCGCCGAATTGTTGCGCCAGATAATGGCGCAGGTGCCGGAGCATTATCGTGGTATCGAACCGCGTTATGACGATGCGAGTTGGGTAAGTTATCGTCTGGCCGAACTGTTGCCGTTACCGCTGGGACAACGCCAGTATTTCCTGGAACTCAACGATCCGGTTCAACGTCTTGAGATACTGCGGACTCTGGTCGAATCGCTAGCCGAGCGGTGACAGGTTCAGGAATCGCCCCACACGGCATCGCCGTCCTGCGGTGACTCGACCATATTGCTGGTCTCGCGCAGCCGCCGGGAGAGGATGTCGGCAAGCGATTGATAGAAGTGTCCGTAGAACACCGGATTGGATTGTGCCAGGCGATGCAGATGATCGTGGCTGATCACGAACGCGAGCGCTTCTTCCTCGGCTGCGACCACGCTGGCGCTGGCGGCCTGACCCTCGATGAACGACATGTCGCCCAATACCTCGCCGGGACCGTGGCGTGCGATCTCGATGCTGAAGCCTTCACCGTGGTCACGCTGCACTTTGACCTCACCCTTGACGATGATGTACATGTTGGTCTGTTGTTGACCGGCCTGGATGAGGATTTCGCCGGGCTTGTAGATCTTGCGTTCGGAAACCTGCAGTAACGCCTGATACTCGTCGTCGCTCAGGAACTTGAATACCTTGGTGATGGCCATCGGCGGTTATCTCCCGGTTACCCGCAAAAAACCAGCTCAATAGTGCCGGAAATCCCCTCAGGTGTCACGTGAGTTGCCTGAACACGTGCTGTGCCGCGCTGATGCTGGCGTCGATGTCGGCTGCGCTGTGGGCGGTGGACATGAATCCCGCCTCGAACGCCGATGGCGCCAGGTAGATACCCGCTTCCAACATACCGTGAAAGAACTGCCGGAAACGCGCCACGTCACAAGCCATGACTTGGGCATAATTGCCCACAACCGGCGCGTCAGTGAAAAACAATCCGAACATGCCGCAGACCTGGTTGGTGCAGAACGGGATCCCGGCGGTTTGTGCGGCGTTGCGCAAACCTGCGGTGAAGCGCGTGGTGCTGGCATCCAGGCGGGTATGGAAATCCGGTGCACTGATCACATCCAGCATGGCCAGCCCGGCGGCCATCGCCACCGGATTACCTGACAAAGTACCGGCCTGATACACCGGGCCGAGCGGCGCGAGTTGTTGCATGATTTCGCGCCGCCCGCCGAACGCACCCACCGGCATGCCGCCGCCGATGATTTTGCCGAGCGTGGTGAGATCGGGCTGGATGCCATACAAGCCCTGGGCGCCACCGCGCGCGACCCGGAACCCTGTCATCACTTCATCGAAGATCAGCACGCTGCCATGCCGCGTACACAGTTCACGCAGGGTTTGCAGAAACCCCGGCGCAGGCGGTACGCAATTCATGTTGCCGGCCACCGGTTCGACGATGACGCAGGCGATGCTGTCTCCGATTTCATCGAACAGGGTTTTCGCGGCGGCGGCATCGTTGTAGGGCAGGGTCAGGGTGTATTGCGCCAATGCTGCCGGCACACCGGGCGAAGTCGGCACACCGAGGGTCAACGCACCGGAACCGGCTTTCACCAACAGTGAATCGGAATGGCCGTGATAACAACCCTCGAATTTCACGATCCGGTCACGACCGGTGTAACCACGCGCGAGCCGGATCGCGCTCATGGTCGCTTCGGTGCCGGAATTCACCATCCGTACCAGTTCGATGGACGGCATCAGTTCGCAGATACGCTGCGCAAGCCGGGTCTCGGCTTCGGTCGGCGCACCGAATGACAGGCCGTTTCGGATCGCACGCTGCACGGCCTCGAGTACTTGCGGGTGCGCGTGTCCCGCTACCATCGGTCCCCACGAACCGACGTAGTCTATGTAACGGCGTCAATCCGGGTCATATATATAAGCTGCTTCCGCGCGCTGGACGAACAACGGCTCTCCACCCACGCCTTTGAAGGCACGTACCGGCGAGTTCACGCCGCCGGGGATATAGCGCTGGGCCTGCTGGAACCGTGTTTCGGACACCGGGGTCTCCCTATGCTGAAAATGAGGCTGAATGGCTAATCTTACCGGAAGGCAGGTCTGGGGCCAGCCGCCAGACGACCCTCCAGAGAGGGGTCCGGAGGCCTATACTTATTGTCACGTCGGTACGGTATTGCTAGCCCGGGGACATGGATGATGGGGCCCCGTCGGGATGGGTGCCGTGATACCGATACATTCCTGTGCGGGGGAGAGTGGCATGCCTACTCACGCGAGTGCATTAGCCGTCGGTCACCAGCTTCACGAATACCGGATCGATCGGCTACTGGGCCATGGTGGTTTCGGTCTTACCTACCTCGCCGAAGATACCAACCTGAATGCGCTGGTCGCCATCAAGGAATTTCTGCCGCAGGAATTTGCGGTGCGGGGCGTGAATTCAACGGTGTTTCCAAAATCCGACGGAGACACCGAACCCTACCGTTGGGGTCTGGAGCGGTTCAAGGATGAAGCACGGGCCTTGGCGCGTTTCAAGCATCCCAACATCGTGCGCGCCTCACGTCTGATCGAGGCGAATGGCACCGCATACATGGTCATGGATTTCGAGCCGGGCATCTCGCTGGCACAATACCTGAAGCGTGTGTCTTCGACATTGAACGAAGCACAGATCCTCGGAATATTCTTTTCGGTCCTGGATGGTCTGGAAGCGCTGCATGCCGTCGAGTTGGTGCATCGCGACATCAAACCGGGAAATATTTATCTGCGTGCGGAAGGTGCGCCGATGTTGATCGATTTCGGTGCCGTCCGTCATGCTATCGGCGTTCACAGTCGCAGCCTTACCTCGATGGTGACGGCCGGTTATGCACCGATCGAACAATATTCCAGTGAAGGTCGTCAGGGACCCTGGAGCGATCTCTACGCGATGGGTGCGACGCTTTATAACTGCATGTTCGGGCGGGTACCGGTGGATGCGGCGCGTCGCAGCGCTGCCATCAGCGAAGGCGGTGATGATCCGTACGCGCTTGCCACCAAGATGGATCATGTCAACACCGAGTTCTCCACCCCATTGCTCGAATGTGTCGACTGGATGTTGCAGTACCGCATCCGGGACCGGCCGCAATCTGCTGCTGTGTTGCGTGAGCGGTTGCAGACTTCACCGGTAAAACCGATGGCCGTCAAGGTTCCGGCCGAGGCACTTGAGGCCACCAGTGCGCAGGCATTCGGCGCACCTTCCGATCACCGCGGTTCGAATCAGTCGGCCAGTGATGCTCCACAACCCGTGATTCCGGATTCGGCGGTACTGCTGCATGCGCGCAGTGGTAAACCTGACGCACCGGCACCTTATGATCCGAATCAGACCGACATCCGTCAGCCCACGGAAATACCGATGGCATCCGCTGCGAAACCGGGTGTGCCGGAAGTTCAATCCGTCCGCAGTGAGACGATTGAAAAACCAGCACCTTTCGATCCGAATCAGACCGATATCCGACAGCCAACGGAAATACCCGTGGTACCCGCTGCAAAACAGAATGCAGCGGGAATCCAATCCGTGCGCAGTGAGACGGCTGAAAGACCGGCAGCTTTTGATCCCGATAAGACCGATATCCGGCAACCGGCTGAAATTTCCCCGGCACCGGCGGCCGCGTCATCGGACGCCATGCCGGAACCCTTCTCTGGCGAGAAGATCGACATTTCCGGGGGCGTGGATTTTGAAATATTTGAAGAACCGCCCGCATCGCAAGCATCGAAAGCCGTTCCCGAAGTCTCCGAGCGTTCCCCGATTCTGGAAAAAATGGGACGCGGTATCCGGAGTGTGAAAAAGCCGGGCGTGACTCCGACGCCGAAATCCAGACGTGCGGAAGCAACCGCTGTTGCAGCTTCCGCCGAAAATATGCGTACACCCGGGAGACGGAAGGTCTTGCTGGCCCTGACTATCGCTGTCGTGCTGATAATTGCTGGCGTGGTGTTCTGGCTGGTGAATGGCATGCTTCAATCGGACCGTCAGTTAATCGAAACCGCGCAGGGCAGCAATACGGTTGCTGCTTATGAAACTTACCTGAGCAGTTGTCATCTGTGTTCGGACCGTGCGGATGCGGCTGCAACGCTGCAGGCATTGCAAGCAGCAGCACAGATAACCCAACTTAAAACCCAATTTGAAACCCTGTACACCGCCAAAATCTACACTCCACCATCGAAACCGAATGCTACCGACACACTACTCGATCTCGCCAAGCTCGACCAAAACGATCCATACGTTGCGCAGGCACGGACCAAACTGGAATCCGCCATCAAGGACGCCGAGCGTCCGTCACGAACGAATCCGGTAGTGCATGCGGTTCCGTCGCAGAAGACTCACGCTGAAACGGCGCGTCCTGTGTTGAGTAAATCCGAACCCAGGCCGATCACCAAAGCCGTGAACCGATCCTCCGGGACGCTCGCCCCGAATAAAAGGCAGTCCTTGTCAGGCAACGACAAACAGGGGCTTTCGGCCCAGCAGCAGTCAACAGGGAATTCCCCGGTTCTCTCGGGTGGATACAGGCAAGCTCCTGCGGCGCAGGCAACCACGTCGACGACGGGCATCTCCACGCCAGCGACGGATCAAGGTTCGACTGGGTCGGTTGTTCCCGTGACGCAAGAGCCCAGAGCGGTTTATACACCGGCCCCGGGCTATCCAAGGGAAGCCTATCTCGACCATACCCAGGGTTGGGTCGATGTGGAGTTCACGATCGATGTGGATGGGTCCGTGTCCGACGTCACGGTTGTCGATTCACACCCGCATATCGTGTTCGACAAGGCTGCACGGCACGGAGTGACAGCTTGGCGATTTACTCCTTATACAGTGAACGGTGTCGCGCAGCCCAAGCGCATGAAGCTGCGCATCAATTTCAAGCCGTGAACATGTCTCTGAATACCGGGGGAATCGCGGATGAGGGTCTGACGGTATTCCCCGATTTTGACTGTGGAGGCAAGCGCTTCATCAGTGCGTCATTCAGCGCGTGGGGTGCACGGGCTTACAACGAGGATCGCACCGGATGGAATGAGAGTGGCG
The DNA here is from genome assembly GCA_050739495.1 of Gammaproteobacteria bacterium. Classification (GTDB taxonomy): domain Bacteria; phylum Pseudomonadota; class Gammaproteobacteria; order Natronospirales; family REEB76; genus DASSKW01. The sequence continues at coordinate 9,340 of JBOIBL010000279.1, forward strand.
AGCGGGCCTGTTGGGCGCTGGCCGATGGTCTGGGCGGATACCAGGGTGGCGGACGAGCGGCGGAGCTGGCTGTCGAGTCGGGACTGGATGCGTACGCACATTCACCAGGCACAGATCTGGTTCAGACATTGGAACAGGCAATTCGGGCAGCTGACGCCAGGATACACGCTGTACAACAACACGAGTCTGGACACGCACAGATGCGGAGCACCCTGGTGATGCTGGGGGTATCTGAATTCCGATTTGCCTGGGCGCATACCGGCGACTCGCGTCTTTACCATTTTCGTGACGGCCAGCTCCGATGGCGGACCCGCGACCACAGTGCGGTGCAATTGCTGGTGGCGGCCGGTGAACTGGACGAGACACAGATCGCAAAGCATCCGGATCGGTCAAGGTTGGTGAGTTGCCTCGGTGGCGAGAACTCCCTGCTCGTCAGCGTGCGGGCCGGTGCCGATGCGCCGCAGACAGGAGATGCCTTCCTGTTGTGCAGCGACGGACTTTGGGAGCATTTCACCGATGCCGCACTGCAAGCGTGGATGATCCGTAGTGCGGACCAACCCGGGCAGCTGCTGGAATCACTGGCGCGAGAGGTGGACGTAGCGGCACGGCCGGATCAGGATAATTATTCCGCTGTTTTCATTGCAGTATGTTGAGCGCTATCCCATCGCGAGCGCCGGTGGGGCGATCCATCAGCGATCGAACAATCGAGCCAGATCCCCTGCTGCCTGTTCGATATCCGTCGTCGCGAATACCGCGTTGATTACGGCAAGCATATCGGCCCCCGCACTCAGCAGCGTCGCGCCATTCCCGGACGTGATGCCGCCGATCGCACATACGGGGATGCCCAGATGCTTATGTGCTTCGTGCAGCAATTCAGGTGGCGCACGTACCGCGCCCGGTTTGCTGGGCGAGGCGAAGAAACTTCCGAATGCTACATAGTCCGCACCCGCGCGTACGGCATCGATGGCGCGGGGCAGGGAATCGTAACAGGACATCCCGATCAGTGCGTGTGGTCCGAGCTGCATGCGGGCCTGTTCCAGCGCGGCATCGTCACGCCCGAGATGTACGCCGTCGGCGCCGACGATCTGTGCCAGGTTTACATCGTCATTGATGATCAGCGGGACATCGTGTGCATGGCAGAGTGCGAGCAGGGCGCGGGCTTCCCGTTCACGGCGTGCAGTGTCCGATGATTTGTCGCGGTATTGAACCAGACGCGCACCACCACGGATTGCGGCTTCGACCCCGCTGAACAACTTCCCGTCCGGCAGCAGCGCGGCGTCGGTCAGTACGTAGAGTCCGTGCAGGGATGCGGTCGGCAGACTCATGGGCGTGGCCAACGTCCAGGAATCGCCTGGCCTTTACCCGGCTTCCAACCCCGCTGCAACGCATTCCAGGTGAATTGCTGCGCATCGGCCACGGCCTCGTGCAGCGGCCGACCTTGTGCCAGCAATGCGGCAATCGCCGAGGCCAGCGTGCAGCCGGAGCCGTGATAACTGCCGGGCAGGCGGGGCCAACGGAACTCCTGCTGAGCACCGTTCGCACTGAACAGGGTATTGCACACGTCCGGCGTGCTTTCATCGGCACCTTTGAGCAGCACATGCCGACACCCGGCATCGAGCAGCACTGCGGCACGTCCCGCAGCATCGGTGGCTGATGAAGCCAGGCGCCGGCTTTCGAGCGCATTCGGTGTCGCCAACTCAGCCATTGGCAGCAGGTGTTCGAGGTAGGTATCGACCAACGCGGCTTCCGCGAGCGTGCCGCCGCCACCGGCTACCAGCACGGGATCCACGATCAACGGAATCGAACGCCAGTCTCGCAACAAATTCGCCACGGCCTCCCCGATAGCGACACTGCCCAGCAGCCCGAGTTTGATGGCAGCCACCGGCTGGTCGTCCAGTACAGCTCTGGCTTGTGCCACGACCAGTTGCGATGACAGCACCTCTACCTGCCGGACATCCACCGTATCCTGGACAGTTACCGCGGTCACGACGGGCGCGGGGTGCGCGCCGAGCGCGGTTACTGCCTGAATATCGGCCGCCAGCCCGGCGCCGCCGGACGGATCGTTGCCGGCCAGGATCAGCACGGTGGGTGGATTGGATCGGCTCATAGCAGACCATTTTACTGTGTCGCGGCGTTCCTAAGCCGGTGCGAACATGCCAAAATACGCGCCTGCCGAAAAGCCTGTTTACCCATCAAAATTACCGGAGTCTCGATGAAGGCCTACATGTGCGTCATCTGCGGGTTTGTCTATGAGGAAGCCAAGGGTCATCCCGAGAGCGGGATTGCACCGGGCACCAAATGGGACGACATCCCGCTGAACTGGCGCTGCCCTGATTGCGGGGCGGGCAAGGAAGACTTCGAGATGATCGAGATTTGAGCCGGGACCGGTAGCGGCGTATCCGGCTGCTGCCAGGAAAGCCAGACAAACGACTACAGAATTATTTCAGCATTCTTGCGGATTCACATACGGTAAAACGATCCGGCTCTAGCCTCCGCATCCCGCGCGTGATCCGATTTTCGGTGCCCGCTTCAGCCGGTGCGGCAAATTGTCGTGCCATTTCCCGCACTGCAATTGTGTCGTTGAGGCCGCTCCGATTCCACGTATTGTGGAACAGATTAAGGTATTTTTTTCCCAAGCTGCTATGCTTACCTCAGTCATGAGGTTACGAATATTCCTGTGATTCCATGCAGACATCTGCTGGCGTTTCGGAACGGACGGGATCATCTACCACCGATTGCCTTGGCAGATCGGGACGGCACTTCAATCCCCTCGTCCGACACTTGAGCCGAAGCACATCGAGAAAGCATGAGCAAGAAAACCAGCGCACCCCCGGATCAAGTGCAAAGTGTCGAGGCCCTGGTTCAGGCCCGACAGAATGCCGAGCGCGAGTTACACGAGCTTCAACAGCAACTGCGAGCGAGCGAAACGGCGCGACGCGAACAGGCACAAGATGCGGCGACACTGGCGAAACGGCTGCATGAATCCCAGGCGGTGGCCAATATCGGCAGCTGGGAGACTGATCTCGCCACGCTCAAGGTAATCTGGAGCAGGCAGGCTTACACAATCTTTGAAAAAGATATTGCGACATTCAAGCCAACACATACTGCATTTCTTGACCTCGTTCACCCGGATGATCGTGATGCGGTGAATGAGGCATTCGTTGGATCTGTCGACCAGCCCGGCCCGTTTTCCATCGAACACCGGATACTGATGCCGGATTCGAGGATAAAGGTGGTCGAGGAATGCTGGCGCATATTCAGTGACGAGTCCGGTAAGCCGGTGCGTGCATTGGGAACGTGTCGGGACATCACTGCACGCAAGCAGGCTGAAGATGAGCGAGACCGGCTGTTCAGACTCTCGCTGGATATGCTTTGTATTGCCGATTTCAATGGTCGGTTGTTGCAGGTCAATCCCGCATGGACCGAGACCCTGGGCTGGAGCGCCGAGGAACTGACCAGCAGGCCCATGCTGGATTTCATCCTGCCTGAGGATCATGAAGCGACCCGACAGATACGCCACAAGATTTACCAGGGGATACCGGTCAGGAGATTCGAGAACCGCTACCGGTGCAAGGACGGCTCCTTTCGCTGGCTTTCCTGGAACGATTTTCCCCTGGTCGAATCACGTCAGGTATTTGCCATTGCGCACGATATCACTGAGTACAAGCAGCGCGAGGAGAAACTGAAGGAACGGGAAAACCTGCTGTTAAGCGCACAGCTTATTGGCCGCATGGGCAGCTGGATCACGGAAGTCACCAATCGGCGGATTGTATGGTCTGACGCAACCTGCAGTCTGTTCGGAATTACGCCAGCGGAGTTTCACGGGACTTTCGAACAATTCTACAGTTTTCTCCTGCCCGAAGACCTGCCATTGTACGAAGCGATCGATTTCCACGTGTCGTCTGCCACGCCGCTACTGGAAGCCGAGTACCGGATACGGCGTCCAGACGGGCAGGTGCGCTGGATGTATCAGCGTGGTGTTGCAGAATACGATGCCAATGGCAAGCAGATCCGGCGTATGGGTATGGTGATGGATATCACCGAGCAGCGCATTGCGAGAGAATTGCTGCGCCATCACGAAGAATTGTTGCGGATGGCGGGACACTTGGCGCGACTCGGGGGTTGGAGTATCGAGCTCCCGGATCTGCGCATCAACTGGTCAGACGAAGCGCGAACGATCTACGACGTTCCAGCGGGGACGACGCCGACTCTCGATGAATTTATCCATTTCTATCCTGTTGAGGATCGCGAAGCTGTCATTTTGGCGATTGAAAAGTGCATCCATGAAGGCACGCCCTTCGATCTGGAACTGCAGCTGACCCCTCATCAGGGTAGATACATCTGGGTGCGGCTGATCGGAAAAGCGGAATATGACACGGACGGGAAAATCAAGCAGGTGCAGGGCGCAGTGCAGGATGTCACCGAACGCAAGCACATGGAAGTCCAGATCCTGCGTGCTCAGCGGTTCGAAAGTATCGGGACGCTTGCAGGGGGTATCGCGCACGATCTTAATAACGTACTTGCACCGATCATGATTTCCTCCGAGATGCTGGAAATGGATATCAAGGATGCGGCTTCTCTCGAGGTTGTCAGGCTGATCAGGAAAAGTGCACAGCGCGCCGTCGATCTCGTGCAGCAGGTCCTGTCGTTCTCACGCGGCAACGAAGGTAAACGAACTCCGGTAGACGTGGAACAGGTTGCAGCAGAGCTGAACAAAATGGCCCACGATACATTCCCGAAGAACATTATCACCGAGATGTCGTCGGAATCCGGGTTGTGGCAGGTCATGGCGGATCCGACCCAACTGCATCAGGTACTGCTGAATCTGTATGTGAACTCGCGGGATGCCATGCCTGACGGTGGCAAGATTACGGTGAAGCTGGAAAATCAGGTGCTGGACGAGATCTATGCGCACCACAATCCGGATTCCAAACCGGGTTGCTACGTTGTCATTAGCGTAACCGATAACGGGCAGGGGATACCGACGGCGATTCACAACCGGATATTCGATCCCTTCTTCACCACCAAGGAAATCGGCAAGGGCACCGGCCTGGGGCTTTCCACGTCGGTGGGCATCGTAAAGGGCTATGGCGGATTTGTAACGGTATACAGCGAAGAGGGGCGCGGCACGACTTTCAATCTGTATTTTCCGGCACTACTGGACGAAAGCAGGATCAAGGCCGCCGAATCCTCGCAACAAAACCTCCCGCGTGGTAACGGGGAGTTGATTCTGGTAGTGGACGATGAAGAGGATGTCCGTCACTCGGTTCAGCAAATCCTCGAGCGATTCGGTTATCAGGTCGTGCTTGCCGGCAACGGAGCCGAGGCAGTATCGATTTATTCGCGCCTGATTGATTCGGTGACGGTGGTGTTGACCGATATGTCCATGCCGAGAATGGACGGGCGAAAAACGATCAAAGCGCTGACCGAACTGAATCCAAAGTTGCAAATCATCGGGTCGAGCGGACTTGAGGTCAACGACCACATTGTGAAAGCAGACGGTGCAGAGATTAAATATTTTATATCGAAGCCCTACACTGTCGAGACCATACTCAAAACCCTGGCCCAGGTTATTGCTGAATCAAAGGTAGGGTCTTGACGGCGGCAGGCGATCGGCTCGACAGCACGCATCGTGCTATACACACGATCTCACGGCAGGGTTCCTGCCAACTGCGCGATGAACGCAGTCCTGGCAGACAGCTCCAGCGAACACGTCCATTTGTAGGCGCGGTCGAAGCTCTCGCCCCAGGCGTAAACGCCGTGGCCGCGTACAACCGTCACCGGAAACTGCGCCAGAGTTGCGGCGACTTGCCGAGGTGATTGCGCTACGTAGTGGTCATAGGGGATGTTGATTACCGGTACGCGCGGAAAATAGAAGCCGCCCTCGAAATCCACCGGTACGAAATCTTCACCGTTCAGGGTCAGCGCCACGGTGTGTGGCCCGTGGCTGTGCAGCACTGCTCGCGCGGCGCGATTGTGTTGATACACGGCGATATGCAGCGGTGCATCCAGTGATGCGCCTTCCGCGCGCGTGCCATCCACATGACAGTGAACCAACGCCTCCGGGGTCAGCGTGTCGGCACAGCATCCGGTCGGTGTCACCCATACGGTATCGCCATCCCGCACCGAGGCATTGCCGCTGTGGGAATCGTTCAGGCCGTATTGGCGCAGCCATCGGTAGTACTGCACCAGCTCTGTGCGCGGGTCCATGGTTTTATCCGTCTGTCGTGAAGTCTCAGTTTAGCGCTTCTGCCGGCCGCTGTAACCGGAGCGGAGTAGAATCGGAGCGCTCGATTCAACAACCACCCGGGGGCAGACATGTCGAATCGTACGATCCAGATGACAGACAAGCTCTACGATTATCTGCTCAAGGTTTCGTTGCGGGAACCGGCCATACTCAAGCGCCTGCGGGACGAGACCGCGAAACATCCCAGGCACGGTATGCAGATCTCGCCTGAACAGGGACAGTTCATGCAGTTACTGGTGCGTCTGTCCGGGACGAAGCGTTGTATCGAGGTGGGCGTGTTTACCGGCTATAGCAGTCTGGCAGTTGCGTTGGCACTGCCGGATGAAGGCCGCATCATCGCCTGCGACGTGAGTGAGGAATATACCGCCATCGCGCGTCGCTACTGGCAGGAAGCCGGAGTCGAGAAAAAGATCGACTTGCGGCTGGCACCCGCGACCGAGACGCTCGACAAACTGCTGAATCACGGCGAAGCAGGTCGCTATGACTTTGCCTTCATCGATGCAGACAAGGTCAATTACCGCAATTATTACGAACGTATCCTGAAGCTGCTGCGTCCGGGGGGGTTCATCGCCGTGGATAACGTACTGTGGAGCGGCAGCGTGATAGACAAGAAAGATAACAGCGAGGATACCGTCGCAATTCGCGAATTCAACCAGGCCTTGCACGCGGATCAACGTGTCGAGCTCTCCATGATCCCGATCGGCGATGGCCTGACGCTGGCACGCAAACGCGGCTGACGGCCGGAACCCTCTCGGCCGGCACCCTCCCAGGCTGCAGGTTCGCAAGGATTGCGGGCTATGGAGCCTCGTCGTGGCAGCTTGTTGATCTGGGTCATGGCTGTCCTACCAGCGGGGCGACCATACTTTTCATATCGAACTAACCCATGACAGCCCGATAAGCTGTTTCCCGAGGACGACGGTATGCAAGACCACATGACCATCCAGGTGATCCTCGGCGCCGAGTATCGCCGCAGCCCGGCTGTGTTACGAGCCATGGCGCTGGCCGTCAAGACCAACGCCACGCTGTTGTTGTGTTCCTTTGAGTACCAGCGCAGTCTCGCATATGCTGCCCGGCATGGTTTCGACCTTGACGCTTATCTGAAAGGGCGTGGGCAGAAACTTGAGGAGTTTGCTGCACTGATCCGGGCGGAAGGCTTCGTAGTGCAAACGCGGGTGGTATGGGGTCACCCTGCAACGGCGCACATCATCACGTCAGTATTGGCCGCTAAACCGGATTTCGTCGTCAAAGACGTCCATTCCGAGCCGGCTATTCGACGGGTGTTGTTCACTCCGCTCGATTGGCAATTGCTGCGTGAATGTCCGGCACCCCTGATGCTGGTACGCGAACATACCGGCAATCTTCCACGTCACATCATGGCGGCAGTGGACCCCCTGGACGAACACGATCGGCCGCATGAGTTGAACGAGCGGATATTGAATTTTTCTGCAGCATTGGCGATGCAATGCGATGCCATGGTTGAAGTAGTCCATGCATTCGACTATGTGCCGGTATTGGCAGATCCGGAAGGGATGGCCGGCTGGGTATTGGACACCACGATCTATGATGAACTGCGTGCTTTGCACAAGGATGCCCTGGAAAAACTGGCTGACAGGTTCGGAGTGCCGGACCGACGGTTGCATTTGCTCGATGGCAATCCTGTGGTCACGCTGGCAGATTACGCGCAGGCTCATGATATTGATCTATTGGTGATCGGAACCACTAACCGTACCCAGCTTGAGCGCCTGGTGATGGGCAGTACTGCGGAAGGCTTGCTGGACAACCTGGATTGCGATGTGCTGGCCTTGAAACCGTTGGGATTTCGGGAACAATTGACGCTCTTGCTCGATAAGCAGACCGATGTCGCAGCCTGATGTATGTGCCTGAGATGAGGTGAGTGAGATGCCATTGACTCCCAAGGGACGCAGGATTCTGCGCAACATGCAACAGGAATATGGCGCGGAGAAGGGCAAGGCAGTGTTTTATGCCTCCCGCAATAAGGGTATTATCAAAGGCGTCGAGGTATCGCCGCGCAAGCGACGTGCCGTCCGCAAGCTCTTGCGACTCGATCCGCCGGTGCCGTTGTAGTGCCGATTCCGCTACCGGCCCCGGATTATCTGACCCGGATCAGGGCCGCGTCGGATGCTTGCCGCTAAATTGACGTCTTCGTTCAAGGAGCCAGTCAACGTGGGCAATGCGAGTCGAAGCATCACCGGTCAATTCCGCAGAGACATCGTGCTGGTTTTGATGCTGAAGGCGGCCGGTCTGTACCTGCTCTGGACCTTGTTCTTCAGCGCTCCCCATCAGGTTCATCCTACTCCCGGTTCCACCGCGCAACAGTTGCTCGGTGCCAGTGCCGTTTCTCCTGTCCAGACCCCGAGGCAAGTTCCATGACTGATCTCGATCCGGTTATCCTTTCACGTATCCAGTTCGGCCTGACGGCGCTTTATCATTTTCTGTTCGTGCCGCTCACGCTGGGTTTGTCCTTCATCCTCGCGATCATGGAATCGGTGTATGTCATGAGTGGACGCCGGATCTGGCGCGACATGACCAAATTCTGGGGCAAGTTGTTTGGTATCAATTTCGCCATGGGCATTGCGACCGGCATCACCATGGAATTCCAGTTCGGTACCAATTGGGCGTACTACTCGCATTACGTCGGCGACATCTTCGGTGTGCCGCTTGCCCTTGAGGGATTGATGGCGTTCTTCCTCGAATCCACTCTGGTAGGACTGTTTTTCTTCGGCTGGAACCGGCTTTCAAAAGTTCAGCATCTATCGGTCACCTGGCTGGTGGCGATTGGTTCTAACCTGTCGGCACTCTGGATCCTGATTGCTAACGGCTGGATGCAGAACCCGGTCGGTGCACATTTCAATTTTCAAACTCTGCGCATGGAAGTCACCAGCATCTCGGCGGTGATCTTCAATCCGGTGGCACAGGCCAAGTTCGTGCACACGGTCAGCGCCGGTTACGTGGTCGGAGCGGTGTTCGTGCTGGCGATAAGTTCGTACTACCTGATCCGCAACCGTCATTCTGCATTTGCCAAACGTTCGTTCGCGGTGGCGGCGAGTTTCGGTCTGGCGTCGGCATTGTCCGTGGTAGTACTCGGCGATGAGAGCGGTTATCTCACCACCGAACACCAGAAGATGAAACTCGCGGCGATCGAAGCCGAGTGGCAGACCATGCCGGCGCCGGCCGGTTTCACCGTATTCGGTTTTCCGGACAGCAAGGAGCAGACCACTCACGCTGCGGTGCATGTACCCTGGGTACTGGGACTGATCGCGACGCGTTCGCTCGATACCAAAGTGGAAGGCATCGATAACCTGGTGCGACGGGCTGAAGCGCGCATCCGCGATGGTGTCCAGGCTTACCGGGCGCTGGCTATCCTGCGCAACGATCCGAACGATGCCGCTGCGAAAGAGATGCTCAACCAGCACGCCGACAATCTCGGATATGCATTGTTGTTGCGTGCTCAGGGAATCGATCCGCTGCAGGCGACTGATGACGACATCGCACGCGCGGCGCAGGGTACGATTCCGCCGGTGGGGCTGCTGTTCTGGTCGTTCCGCATCATGGTAGGACTCGGATTCCTGTTCATCTTCCTGTTCGCATTCGCATTCTATGTGTCTGCCAAGCAGAGTTTCGATAAACACCGGCGCTTCCTGATCTTTGCGGCATGCTGTCTGCCGTTGCCATGGATATCCACGGAACTAGGCTGGGTGGTGGCAGAAGTCGGCAGGCAACCCTGGGTAATCGAAGGCGTATTGCCGACCAGTCTTGGTGTATCGAGCGTCAGCGGCGGTGACGTGCTGGGCAGTCTGATCGGCTTCATCCTGTTCTATTCCACCCTCGCTGTGGTGGACGTGTACCTGATGATCCGTTACGCGCGGCTCGGACCCGAAGCGGTACTTGCCGGTCAGTCGGCGCATGAGCCGAGCACTGTCACAGGAGCTGAATAACAATGAGTATCCCGTTTGATTACGAGACCCTGCGCATCATCTGGTGGTTGCTGCTGGCGACGCTGATCACCGGGTTCGCAGTCATGGACGGCTTCGATCTTGGCGTGGCGGCGCAGTTGCTGGTGGTCGCGCGTACCGAAAGCGAACGGCGCGTCGCCATCAACAGTATCGGGCCGGTATGGGAGGGCAATCAGGTCTGGTTCATTCTGGGCGGCGGTGCGATATTCGCTGCCTTCCCGCTGCTTTATGCCACGGCGTTCTCGGGTTTCTACGCCGCGATGTTCCTGGTGCTGCTGACTTTCATCGTGCGACCGGTCGGCTTCGATTTCCGTGGCAAGGTAAACGATCCGCGCTGGCGACAGCTCTGGGATATCGTGCTGTCCGTGGCGGGTGCAGTTGCCGCCCTGTTGTTCGGTGTCGCGGTCGGCAACCTGTTCCTGGGCCTGCCGTTTCATTTCACCGATGAGCTGCGGCTGGTTTACGACGGTGGTCTGATCGATCTGTTGCGGCCGTTCGCATTATTGTGTGGCGTTGCATCGGTGGCGATGTTGCTGATGCACGGTGCTGCGTGGCTGTTGCTCAAGACCGATGGCATGGTGGCGGTGCGGGCACGACGTGTGCTGATGGTATCGGCGATTCTGCTGATGACGCTGTTTGCACTCGGCGGCTTGTGGCTGGCAAATAGTGTGGACGGCTTTGTCATCACCAGCGCGGTGGATCCCGCAGCACCGTCCAATCCGTTGCTGAAACAGGTGGCACAGCAATCTGGTGCCTGGTTGCAGGTCTATTCGCTGCACCACTGGGCAATCCTGGCGCCTATCCTGGGTTTCGCCGGGCCGTTGTTTGCGCTGTTGCTGGCGTGGCGGCATCGTGGCGCCTGGTGTCTGCTGGGTAGTGCGGTTGGCATCATCGGCATCATTTTCACCGCCGGGCTGAGTCTGTTTCCGTTCCTGATGCCGTCGGACATCGATCCGTCGGCGAGTCTTACCATCTGGGATGCATCATCGAGCCGGACCACACTGTTCATCATGCTGGTGGCGGTGATCATCCTCCTGCCCATCGTGCTGGCTTATACCAGCTGGGTCTTCAGCATTATGCGTGGCAAGGTCACCGCCGCTTATGTTGAAGAAAACAAACACTCATTGTATTGAGGTAAGCAATATGTGGTATTTCGCCTGGATACTCGGAGTCCTGCTGGCCTGCTTCGCGGGCATCATCAACGCCATGTGGGTCGAGATGCGGATGCACGATCACGATGTCGAGTTGTAGGCAGTCTCTTGCGACGAGACCGGTCAGCCGAGTTTGACGGTCTCGTGCATGCCGGGGATATGCCAATGGATGTCTGCAGCGGCGAGTTTGTCACGCATCGTCTGCATGCCGTGTTCCAGTTCTCCATGTACCAGATAGACAGTCCGTGGTTTGCCGGTGTGCTTCAGCCAGGCCAGCAGTTCCGGCTGATCGGCGTGCGCTGAAAAGCCGTTGATGGTCCAGATTTCTGCGCGAACCTGCAATGGTTCCCGGAACACGCGCACTTCCTTTGCGCCATCGATGATCTGTCGCGCCAGCGTGCCTTGAGCCGCGTAACCCACGAACACTACTCCGCATTTTTCGCGCCAGAGGTTGTGCTTGAGGTGATGGCGTATCCGCCCGCCGGTACACATGCCGGAGCCGGCGAGAATCACGGCACCGCTCTCGACCCGGTTCAGGGCCATGGATTCGCTGATATCGTGCAGGAAATGCAGGCCCGGAAACGCGAACGGATCGCCGCTGGCGATCCGCTTGCGCATCTCCGAATCATAACAATCCGGATAGCGGCGAAAGATATCGGTAGCCGAGATCGCCATGGGTGAATCCAGGAACACATTCATGTATCTGGGCAGTTGCCCGTTCTCCAGGCCTTCACGTAGGTAATACAGAATCTCCTGGGTGCGTTCGAGTGCGAAGGTGGGGATGATCACGTTGCCGTTGCGCCCGAGTGTGACGTTGATGGCTTCGTACAATTCCTTCACGCTGTCGGGACGTGGGCGGTGCGCGCGATCGCCGTAGGTGGTCTCGATCAATACGAAATCGACATGCGGTGGCAGGGTGGCATCATTGATTATCGGCCGACCTGGACTGCCGAGATCGCCGGAAAACAGCACGCTCACGGGCTTGCCGGCATTTTCCATGGTGACGATGATCGAGGCCGAGCCGAGGATGTGCCCGGCGTTGATGAAGCGGGCCCGCAAGCCAGGTTTCAATTCCAGGTCCTGGTCATAGTGCGCGCCGCGTCCAAAATAATCCTGCGCATGGAATGCATCCTCGATGGTATACAGTGGTTCAGGTATTGCGGCGTTACGCCGGCGCGCATGCTCCGTACGACGACGATGTTCTTCTTCCTGTAATTCTGCCGCATCCACCAGCACCAGACGGGCGAGCTCACGGGTCGGCGCAGTAGCGATGATTTCGCCACGAAAACCGCGTTTGACCAGCAGCGGGATGCGTCCGCAATGATCCAGATGTGCGTGGGTCAGGAGCAGGTAGTCGATATTCGCTGGCTCGAAACCGAATGACGCCTGATTTTCTTCCTCGATCTCGCGATGTCCTTGAAACATCCCGCAATCCACCAGGATGCGTCCCTGATCACACTCCAGCAGATAACACGAACCGGTCATCTGTTTTGCGGCGCCGTGGAATGAGAGCCGGATCATCTATACGACATTCCTATATCGCTAACCAGAACAGGCTCAGCATGGATAGGCCGAGTAATGCGAATACCGCGGGCAATACCGACCGGTTACGCGCTATCAATAATGCATAGGCGGCTTTCAGGATATTGTTGCTGATGGCAGCGATGACGATGGCGTCCACCGCGAGATGCAGCGGGATCGAAATCTGACCGGTAAGTATCGATAGCTCGAATGGATCGACATCGACGAATCCGACCAGGAACGCCAGCAATTCGACACCCAGTTGATGGAAATGGACCATGACGAACTGAGTAGCGGTAACGAACAGTATAAAAAGTCCGGCGTAAAACAGCGCGAAGGTGAACTCAAGCGGATGCTGCGGCAGCGAGATTGTCTGGTTGACGGTCTGGCCATGTCCGACGCGGTACATGATCCAGGCGATTACGATTGCAGCCAGCGCTCCCAGCAGCATCGGTATTGCCAGCAGCACCGATGACGAAGGTGTCACCACGAACGCGATTGCCAGTAGCCGCAGATACATCATGCCGGTTGCGAGTACGATCGCGGGCGAGATCAACCAGGTCTGTGGTTGCTGGTGGGCGCGACGCGCAAGTACGGCGGTGGTCGCGGTACTGGAATAGATACCGCCCAGTAACGCGGCCAACAGTAAGCCGCGTGAACGTGCCAGATACGCCTGGGCCAGATAACCGATATAAGATATTCCCGAGATTACCACCACCGCCAGCCAGGCAGCGCGGAAGGTGGCCGGGATGAACGTCGCGATCTGACGATCCGGCAATAACGGCAGGACGATGCCGGCCATGATCACGAATTTGACCAGCGTACCTATTTCGGCAGCGGTGAGCGTGTCGGCGAAGGCGTGGATACGCGGCTTGCCAGCCAGAAACAGGAGGATGATCACAGCATACAGCACCACAAACCAGGCGGGTGTCGTGAGCACCAACGCTCCCGGCAGGTAGGCGAGTATCCCGATGATCGGTCCGATCAGCGAATAAGCGCCGGCATGCACCCGTTGACGGTAATAGATACCCAGCCACAAGCCCAGTAACAGGAGGCCGAACGCGAACAGCAGGCCACCAGGATCCAGTTTGAACAATACGAAACCGGTGAGGCCGATCATTGGCAGGGTACGCACCGTACCGAATGCGAGACTTTCGTCTTCCTCGCGCTGATAACGGTGGAATTCCAGGCCGATGAGTGCGCAGACCGCGAGCGTCAGTCCCATCGGCCAGAGCAACTCCGTATGCAT
>JBOIBL010000280.1:0-1660 GCA_050739495.1 Gammaproteobacteria bacterium
CGCCTGCGCCAGATCGTTGACATGCACATAGTCGCGCACACAGGTGCCATCGTGGGTATCGTAGTCGGTGCCGAAGATATTTACCGCGGAACCCTCGAGCGCCGCCCCGAGCAGATTCGGAATCAGATGTGTCTCGGGATGATGTGACTCGCCGATTTCCCCCGCCGGATCTGCTCCTGCCGCATTGAAATAGCGCAACGAGACAGATCGCAATCCGTACGCCGCCGCTGCATCCTCGAGCACCCGCTCGACCATCGCCTTGCTGGCGCCATAGGGATTGATTGGCACCACCGGTTGCATTTCGTCGATCGGAGACTGCTCCGGCATACCGTATACCGCCGCGCTTGATGAGAACACCAGGTTTCCTACTTGCGCTTCCTGCATCGCATGCAACAGGTTAAGGGTTCCGCCAACGTTGTTCCGGTAATAGCCGAGCGGATTACGAACGGAATCACCTACCAGGGACAGTGCACAGAAGTGCATCACCACGTCATAGGATCGACCGCTGAACACGCGACGCAACGTTTCCAGGTCCAGCAGGTCGCCTTCCACCAGTTCACCCCAACGGGCCGCTTCGCGATGCCCGGTGGAAAGGTTATCGAGTACCGTGACGCGATGACCGGATTCGACCAGACATTTCGCCATGTGAGCGCCGATATATCCGGCGCCGCCGCAGACCAGTACATGTTTCATTGGGTTCGACTCGTGTTGCCGGATGGTGAGATGACCGAGAGGAGCAAGCGCCGGTAGCCTTCGGCGATTATCGACCAATCAACCCGCTCAAACACCGTTTGCCTGATGTCCTGGACCTGCTGTCTGGCCCGTTGCGGAGTTTCGAGCACTGTGACGACTGCTCGCGCCAGAGCTTGCGCGTCTGCAGGATTCACGCAGATGTCCCCCGCTGCGCTGCCCAACAGGTCGCCGATACCGGGCACGTCACCGGCAATCACCGGACAGCCGCAGGCTATCGCTTCCATCAGCGCGACCGGCAATCCTTCCTGGTCACCGCTGACATCCCGTATGAACGGCGCCACGAACAACGCAGCCCGATGATATAGGTCCGGCAATGCGTGTTGCGTTACAGCACCGATAAAATTTACATGCTGTTCGATATCCAGGCGCCGGGCCTGTTGATGCAAGGCGCTGGCTTCCGGACCAAATCCCGCGAGGGTAAGCATCACAGTGGGGCGCCGCTGAACGATAATCGGCATGGCATCGAATAAATGCTGCAGACCCTTCTTGGCGACCAGTCTGCCCACAAACAACAATTCGTCGGCAGCACGCGCACGGTCGTCGCCCGGCACGAAGCGTTGCTGCATATCTACACCCATAGGCAGAACTTCTATCCGCGGGGCATTCAGCTTCTGCTGACGTGCCTCATCGACCATCGCATTGCTGACCACTGTCATTGCCGCACATGACTTGGCCACGCGCTGTTTGAGTTTGCCGGGTATCGCGCCGCGCAATGCATACAGATCGGCGCCGTGCGAAGTGACGACGAACGGGGGCATATCACGAACCAAACCAGACAGGATGGTTACTTGCAGGCCCTGCGGTATCAACCAGTGCGCATGTATAACGTCGGGACGATAATGTCGCAACATCCGCCATACTGCGTATAGCTGAGCGAGCAAGAATGCCGGCACCAGGAGCCATTTCC
>JBOIBL010000281.1:0-4306 GCA_050739495.1 Gammaproteobacteria bacterium
GATCACTGCCGTGGACGCGGAGGCGGGGCAGGTGGTTGCCGCTGGCCAGACGGTAATGAGTCTCGCGTGGTCCGACGGCCGCGATGTTTATATAGACGTGCCGGAGAACCGCATCGGCGAGTTCACCGGCGCCAAGGACATCACGGTAAGTTTGTGGAGCGCGCAGGGTCGCAAATATCAGGGTGCAGTGCGGGAAAAGTCCGCCTCCGCAGATCCCGCGACGCGCACCTTTCTGGTCAAGATCGCCATCGCGCACCCGGATACTGAGGTACGTCTCGGCATGACCGCGAACGTGAGTGTCGCGGATGCAGTGGATCCGGAAGAACTGGTGCTGCCCTTGAGCGCGCTTTATCACAAGGGCCACAACACCGCCGTGTGGGTGGTGAATTCAAACAACGGTGAGGCAGTGCTCAAACCCGTGCAGGTCGCTCGTTACACCGATACCGGGGTCGTGATCGCTTCGGGTCTTTCGAGCGGCGAAGTGGTGGTGCTCAAGGGCGTCAATGAACTCTACGAGCGGGAGCCGGTGAAAGTAAGCGCGCCCATTTCGGATACACATGGCGCGGATGCGCCCACCACAAATACAAAGGACAGTCTGTGAGCAACGGACGTTTCAACCTTTCCGAATGGGCCCTGAAGCACAGAAGCCTGGTGCTCTACGCCATGATCGTGACGGCACTCCTCGGTGTTCTGGGTTACACCCATTTAAGTCAGTCCGAGGATCCACCGTTCACTTTCAAACTGATGGTGATCCAGACGCTCTGGCCGGGTGCGACCGCCAAACAGGTACAGCGGGAGATCACAGACCGCATCGAACGCAAGCTGCAGGAAACTCCAAACCTGGATTTCCTGCAAAGTTATTCCAGGCCTGGCGAGTCGATGATCTTTTTTAATATCAAGGATTCGGCGCCGGCTTCCGCGGTACCGGAAACCTGGTACCAGGTACGCAAGAAGGTGGCCGACATCCGCAACCAACTTCCACAGGGAGTGGTGGGCCCATCCTTCAACGATGAGTTTGGCGACGTCTATACCAACATTTATGCTCTGGAAGGCGACGGCTACACGCCTGCGGAACTCAAGGGCTACGCTGACAAGATTCGCGAAGAACTGTTAAGAGTGCAGGATGTGGCCAAAGTGGACTACTTCGGGGAGCAGACCCAGGTCATCCACGTCGAGATTTCCAACCAGAAGCTCGCCACGTTAGGGCTGAGCCCGCAGGACATCATCTCGGTATTGCAGGCTCAAAACGCGGTAACACCGGCCGGCAACTATGACACCGGCGGCGAACATATCACCCTGCGTGGCAGCGGGCAGTTCCATTCCGTCGCGAGCCTCGAGCAAGTGAGCTTCCGCGTGAAAGGGCGGTTATTCCGTTTGGGTGACATCGCGCGCATCTACTCCGGCTATCAGGACCCGCCGGATCAGTCCATGCGCTACGAGGGTAAACCGGTGATCGGCATCGGCGTGACCATGCAAACAGGCGGCAATGTC
Source organism: Gammaproteobacteria bacterium (assembly GCA_050739495.1). Lineage (GTDB taxonomy): Bacteria > Pseudomonadota > Gammaproteobacteria > Natronospirales > REEB76 > DASSKW01. Next base: position 1,492 of record JBOIBL010000281.1, read on the forward strand.
ATCGACTTGAGCAAACATCTCAAGCCTGTCATCGCGTCTCTGCAGCAACGCTTGCCGGCAGGTCTGACGCTGCACAGCGTCACCAACGGCGGTGTGGCAGTGCAACGGTCGGTGGGCGATTTCCAGGAAGCAGTGGGCGAGGCCATTGTGATCGTGCTCATCGTCAGCCTGCTGAGCCTCGGTCTGCGCACCGGTACCGTCGTCGTCATTTCCATTCCACTGGTGCTCGCGGCTACCGCGTTTCTGATGTGGATGTTTGGTATCGGTTTGCACAAGGTGTCGCTCGGCACATTGATTCTGGCGCTCGGTCTTCTGGTGGACGATGCCATCATCGCGGTGGAGATGATGACGGTGAAGCTCGAACAGGGGTTCGACCGTGTGAAAGCTGCCGCCTTCGCCTACACCAGTACCGCCTTCCCCATGCTCACCGGTACGTTCGTGACTGTCGCGGGTTTCCTGCCCATTGCGCTCGCCAAGTCCGGCACCGGTGAATACACCCGTTCGATTTTCCAGGTCTCCGCGATTGCGCTTTCGGTTTCCTGGCTCGCGGCCGTTGTGGTCATTCCCTACCTGGGTTACCGGCTGCTGCCGGAAGTGCACGAGCGCAAGCCGTCGCGCATCCTTGCCTGGTTGAAAAACCGGGTGCCGGCAGCAGCACGGCTTTTGCCGCAACCGGGGAAGCGGCGCGACGAACACGACATCTATTCCACTCCGTTCTACGCGCGCTTCCGCACACTGATCAGCTGGTGCGTTGACCACCGCAGCTGGGTGCTGGGTGCGGCCGTGGGTTTGTTTGTGCTCGCAATCCTCGGTTTCAGTCTGATTCCCCAGCAGTTTTTCCCCAGCTCCGACCGGCCCGAATTGCTCGTGGACATGCGTTTGCCGGAAGGCGCCTCGTATGCCGCGACACTGGGTGAAACCAAACGCATGGAGGCCTTTCTCAAAACCCGGAAAGGCATCAAGAACTACGTGAGCTACGTCGGCACCGATTCTCCGCGCTTCTATCTGCCACTCGATCAGCAATTGCCGCAGCGCAACTTCGCGCAGTTCGTGGTGACAGCAACCTCCGTGGATACGCGCGAAAGCTTGCGCAGTGCATTGATGGCGGAGCTGAACAAGGATTACCCGAATACACAGGGCCGCGTGACCCGCCTCGAGAACGGCCCGCCGGTGGGCTTCCCGGTGCAGTTCCGGGTCTCGGGTGATGACATCGGCAAGGTGCAATCCATCGCAGCTCAGGTGGCAAGCGTCGTGCGCGCCGATCCGCGCACGACCGATGTGCAGTATGACTGGGACGGTCCGGCGAACAAGACGGTGCATCTAGAGGTGGATCAGGAAAAAGCCAGGCTGCTCGGCATCAGCAGCGATGATCTCGCCGCCTTTCTCAACATGTCTCTCACAGGCTACACCGCCACCTATTACCGGGAAGCTGACAAGCTCATCGCGGTGGACCTGCGTGCCCCGGCTGCGGAGCGCGCGAATCTCGGTAACCTGCGAAACCTCATGATTCCGACCGCCGCGGGCAAGTCCGTGCCGCTTTCGCAAGTGGCGAAACCGGATTACGGTCTTGAATACGGTGTGATCTGGGAACGCGACCGGCAACCGACCGTTACAGTGCGCGCCGATACAGTGGGCGATACACAGGGCATAGACGTGACCAACGCCATCGACGCGAAACTTGCGAGTCTGCGCGCAACGCTGCCTTTGGGTTACCGCGTAGAGGTCGGCGGTTCAGTGGAGAACAATGCCAAGGCGCAGCGCTCCATCAATGTGGAGATGCCGGTGATGATCTTTGTGGTGTTCACCCTGCTCATGATCCAGTTGCAGAGCTTCTCGCGCAGCATCATGGTGGTGCTCACCGCACCGCTTGGACTCATCGGCGTGACCGCGGCACTGCTCATCTTCCACAAACCCTTCGGCTTCATGGCGATGCTCGGCACCATCGCGATGTTCGGCATCATCATGCGCAACTCGGTGATCCTGGTGGATCAGATCGATCAGGATATCCGCGCAGGCGTGGATCGTTATCACGCCATCATCGGCGCGACGGTCAGGCGTTTCAGACCTATCACCCTTACGGCTGCTGCTGCAGTGCTGGCGTTGATCCCGCTTATTCCCAGCGATCTCTTTGGCCCGATGGCGGTTGCACTCATGGGCGGCATTACCGTGGCCACGGTGCTGACGCTGCTGTTTCTACCAGCGCTTTACGCCACCTGGTTCCGGGTGCCTGCGCAGGCATCATCTCCGGCGAGGGCAGCACCAGAAAGCGAAAGTTATGCAACGTGAAAAAGCTGAAATCAAACGGCCACGCTAACCTCTTTAATTCACTGATGGCTCATGCCGGTGCAACCATCGATCCAGTGAAAGCCGCCAGATTCCCGAGTTCCCGGTGAAGTACACCATGTCCCGGCCTGGCGCGAGGTGTGAGCCCCATGGAATATCCTTGTTGACTATATCGCCAAGATCAAAGGGCTTGCTCCAGTGATCGCCTTCCCGAAACGCGATGCACAGGCGGCCCAGGCCACCTTTCACCTTGCCGTAGTCAAACACAATGAACGATTGGTCCGGCGCGATCGCTGGATCATGGGCGGAAACGCCAGGATCACCTAAACCGGCGCGTTGGGGCGGAAGATAGTTGCCATCATGAAATTGTGCGCGCCAGATATGCATGATGCTCGCATGCGTGTCCCGACGGATGAAGTACAAGGTGTTGTCGGCAGCGATACTCGCGAAATCCACGAATACGTCATTGTTTATAACTGGCCCCAGCCACACGGGCTTGCCCCAGCTCTCGCCATCGCGTTTCACCTTCCAG
>JBOIBL010000282.1:0-7011 GCA_050739495.1 Gammaproteobacteria bacterium
CTCGCCCTTGTTGATGCGGCCGTTATAGAGGCTCCACAACTCCGGGCGCTGATTCTTCGGATCCCACCGATGATGACTGTCACGGAATGAATAAACCCGTTCCTTGGCGCGCGACTTCTCTTCATCGCGGCGCGCACCGCCGAACGCGGCATCGAATTTGTATTTGCTGAGTGCCTGCTTGAGCGACTCGGTCTTCATCACATCCGTGTATTTCTTGCTGCCATGATCGAAAGGATTGATGCCGGTGCCAAGCCCTTCCTGGTTGATGTGCTCGATCAACTCCACGCCGAGGCGCTGCGCGGTCTCGTTCCGGAACTGAATCATCTCCCGGAACTTCCAGGTCGTGTTGACGTGCAGCAGCGGAAATGGGGGTTTTGCAGGGTAAAATGCTTTCATCGCCAGATGCAACATCACCGACGAATCCTTGCCGATGGAATACAGCATCACGGGGCGCTCGAACTCCGCCGCTACTTCCCTCAGGATGTAGATGCTTTCTGCTTCGAGGCGCTGGAGAAGCGTCAACCGGCAATCTTCCATTGCTGTTGTACTCGCGGGAGTCAAATTCATAGATCAACCAATCCTGTTACGTGACTCCACTATCGCGATTTTGGCGGCCAGCCAAGTCCTGCATCACGATTTAATTCAGAAGCAGCATAGACCACAATAACTTTTACCAAATAAAAAGATTGCGAATCCGTCATAAGTCGGTCCAGACGGGATTTCATCACCCTCGACGCTTCAACACAACGGGAACAGTGGTAAATCTGGCGTAACTGATTGTGTAAGTGCAGTACGTCTTCAACCGTCTCTTCCATTTGATTGGGTGATACGATCACGGACCGCATCCATCATTGCAAAGACAAATACCCCGACGAATCCAACAAAAATCCCCGCCAAAACCGCAAGCGCCAGGATCAACATCCGGCTAAACCCGACTGGATTAAGAGATTTGAGCGGCGGGGCAACCGTGTGCGTGTTCATCACTCCGTCAATTTGCGCCTGAATCTGCTTAACGGTTCCGTCCTGATCCTGTATCTGTGTTTCCAGGTTCTTTATCTGCGTTTCAAGCGTTGCCCGCTGCTGCGGCAACGTTACATCATGCTGATTCATGAGGTCGAACAGACGCTTTCTGTCGTCCGTCAATTCATTATTCAGCAGCAGCAGCGTAAACGATTTGTCACTTTTGGATTCGCCGCGCGTGACCGCATCCCGGTTGGCGGCGGTCGCTTCGATATGTTTATTAAGCTGTTTGATTTCCGTGGCTGCCAGCTTCATTGCCACATTGGTACCTGCAATACCGGTTTTCTGCAGCGCAATTTGATCATTAAGCGATTTGATTTTGTCTTTTGCCATGATTAACTGGGAATTCAGGTTCTGCAGCGCCCCTTCGGTCTGCCTGTTTTCTTCGGTAATCAGCCGCTGCGCGATGTCATTGAGAAATCCACTAAGCAACTGCCCTTGGGCAGGCGTTCCCTTCACATCCAGCACCACGAGATTACTGCCATCCGGATTCGTGACATTGAACTTGTAATCTCGCTGATCGTCCGGGTGGGCAGCACGGTATTTTGCGAGCATTTCCGGTATGAATCCGCCATTGATCTTGGCGATCGCAGTTTTGGGATCCTCAACCGGTGTAACGTTCGACTGGCCGAACTGGCTTATCTGCCCGATTTGCACCGACACGGAATAATCGTATTTGGGTTTGTGAACGACTGCAGCGGCAATGCCTGCCAGCAGCAGAATGACGAAGCAGATCAGGAACACGTGTTTGTACTTGAACAGTACAACGATCAAATCGGCTAAGTCTATTTCATCGCCATGCATTACATGAGGCGTGTTTTCGCTCATCTGTGAAATATTCCCTTCAATTACCTGAATTTAATGTCGTCCTAAAACGGAATGTCATCATCAAAATTCGTGTCGCCACCACCGGTGGACGGTGCGGATTTCTCGCGCGGTGCTGACGAGGTTTCCTCGGCTCGGCTGCTACCACCGGCACCGCTGCGGCTCCCGAGCATCTGCATACTGTCTGCGATGATCTCGGTGCTGTAATGGGTCTGACCTTCTTTGTCGTAGGTGCGGGTACGCAAGCGGCCTTCTACGTAAACCTGTGAACCCTTCCGCAGGTACTCGGCGGCGATCTCGGCCAACCGTTTGTAGAAGGTAATGCGATGCCACTCGGTACGTTCCTGCTGCTCACCGGTTTGCTTATCCTTCCAGGATTCGCTGGTGGCAATGCGAATGTTGGTAACCGCATCACCGGAGGGCATGTAACGGGTCTCCGGGTCCGCACCAAGATTGCCTACCAAAATAACTTTGTTTACGCCGCGTGCCATATAACCCCCGGGGCAGTTTCCCTGGCGTGTGCCAGCAATTAAAAAGAAAGTAAGTTGTCTATTTTATGGGTAAGTGCCAGAAAGGTCACGCTTTTCCGGGTAACTCGTTCATATTTCTCATTAAACCTATCGGGCTACAAGTGACTAAATCACATCCCTTTAGGGGCCCCTTCCGGCAATCGAGCGCTAAAGCCAAAACGCCCTGGAAGCCGTCTCGCGGCGGGAATAGACGGGGGCGGGGACTTGACTGGACCTGACATGGGGAGGGCCAGCCCGCCAACCCGACGGCTTCAACACCAACGGTAGTTCTGCAAATACCAGCCGACGGTCTTCCTGAGGCCCGTCTCCAACGATTCCGATGGCTCCCAACCCAGCTCGGTGCTGATTTTGGAGATATCGGTGGCATACCGGAAATCGTGTCCAGGCCGATCGGTCACGAAGCTGATGCGTTCCGCATGCGGCCGATATGGCGATTGCGGGCACAACTCATCGAGCCGCGCACACAGCATCCGCACCATGCTGAGATTGTCGCGCTCACAGTTGCCGCCGACGTTGTAGGTCTCGCCGACGCGGCCTTTTTCGAGGATGCAGGCGATGGCGGAACAGTGGTCCTCGACAAACAGCCAGTCGCGCACGTTACTGCCGTTGCCGTACACCGGCAGCGGTTTGCCAGTGAGCGCATGCATGATCATCAGTGGCAGCAATTTTTCCGGGAACTGCCAGGGGCCGTAGTTGTTAGAGCAATTGCTGATGGTGATCGGCAAGCCATAGGTGCGGTGATAGGCCCGCACCAGATGATCGGCGCCAGCCTTGCTAGCGGCGTAAGGCGAATTGGGTGCATAAGGTGTCTGTTCGGTGAAAGCCGGGGCGTCCTTGCCGAGCGAACCGAACACTTCATCGGTCGAGACATGATGTAAGCGCACCTGGCCTGCGTCTTTATCGCGCCAGTGCTCGCGCGCCTCATCCAGCAACACCTGGGTACCGAGGATGTTGGTGCGAAGGAACACGCCGGGATCGGCGATGGAACGATCCACGTGCGATTCCGCGGCGAAGTGCACGACCGTATCGATGTTTTCATCTGCAAATAACTTTCGGACCAGAGTGACATCGCAGATGTCGCCATGCACGAAACGGAAACCGGAGTTGGATTCAAGCGGAGCCAGATTGGCCCGATTGCCGGCGTAGGTGAGCAGATCCAGCACCACCAGACGATCGGCCGGATAACGCTGCTGCCAGTGGTACACGAAATTGGTGCCGATGAAGCCGGCTCCACCTGTCACCAGCAAGCGACGCACGGGGCGTTTTCCGGATGTTTCAGGCATGCGACCGGCCAGCCTTCAGGGCTGGACTTTCGGCTGCGCCGGACTGTCTTGGATGATGCGCAACAGATAGTCCCCATATGTGGTCTTTCTCAGCGGTTCGGCCAGCTTCTTCAACTGCTCCGCATCGATGAAGCCCTGACGGAAGGCGATCTCCTCCGGACTCGCGATCTTCAGGCCCTGGCGGCTCTCGATCGTACCGATGAAGGTGGCTGCTTCCAGCAAGGATTCGTGCGTTCCGGTGTCGAGCCACGCGACGCCCCGCCCCAGCACTTCCACCGACAACTGCTCGCGATCCAGATACGCGCGGTTGACGTCAGTGATCTCCAGTTCACCGCGTGCCGAGGGTTTGAGTTGTTTGGCAACCGAAACAACGGAACTGTCGTAGAAATAGAGTCCGGTGACAGCGTAATGCGACTTCGGCTTCACCGGCTTCTCTTCGATACTGAGCGCCTTGGAGTTGGGTCCGAGTGCCACCACACCATAGCGCTCGGGATCCTTGACGTAATACGCGAATACTGTCGCACCCTTGCGCGCGCGTGCCGCACGCAAGCGATCAACGAGACCCGTGCCGTAGAAAATGTTATCGCCGAGCACCAGTGCGACCGGGGCATCGCCGATGAAGGACTCCGCCAGCACAAATGCCTGCGCGATGCCTTCCGGGCGCGGTTGTTCCAGGTATGAAAACTGCAACCCCCATTGCGAGCCATCACCGAGCAGATCACGAAAGCGCGGCAGATCGCGAGGCGTGGAGATGATGACTATCTCGCGTATCCCCGCCAGCATCAGTATGGACAGTGGATAGTAGATCATCGGCTTGTCGTACACCGGCAGGAGTTGCTTGCTGGTCACGTGCGTCAGCGGATAGAGCCGTTGTCCACTGCCTCCGGCGAGGATGATTCCCTTATGCTGCATCTCAACCGCTCCCGTTAATCATTTTTCAAAGGCACGAAACAGCACTTGCCTGATTCATGCCGTGCGCCACCGGACAGCAGCGGTGCTCAGGCGCAACAAGATAACAGATTGCTCCGGCCGCTCGCCGCTCAGGCGGCCTGTGGATCGGCAGCGCCGCGACGGGCCCGTGTCGGTACCTTAAGTGACCACGATACCAGCGCCCATAGCGCGGCGATCACCAGCCCGAAACCGAAGACCCCGGGCAGGCCCCAGACGCTCTGCACCCCGCCAGCTCCCACTCCGCCCACGAACATGTCGAAGAACTGGCAGCTCGAATAGATGCCCATGGCGGTGCCCCGCGATTCGGCTGGAGCCATACGGGAGATGAGCGATGGCAGGCTGGCTTCGAGAAAGTTGAAGGCGCTGAAGAACACCAGCACTCCCAGCGCGACCAGCGCCAGATGCCCGCCGGCGAACAGCAGGATGAGCTGCGATAGCCCGATCGCGATCACGCCGCCGAGGAAAAATCCCTTCATCCGTCCGCGCTCAGCGATGATGATGCACGGCACCATGACCACCACCGATGCCAGCAGCAGCGGCAGATAGAAATACCACTCCGCGCCGACGTGCAGTCCGGACCGCACCAGCAGGATCGGAACGGCCAGAAAGCTCGCCGTCAGAATGGCGTGCTGGGCGAAGATGCCGAAATCGAGGCGCAGCAACTGGGGATCGGTCAGCACGCGCCGGAACAGCGCCGGCACTGCTTCGGCCTCGCGCTGCAGATGGCTTTCCACCGGCGTCGGCACAGTCGCATACAGCACCAGGATGCCGAGTCCGGCCAGGACGGCCGTGAGCCAGAAGATACCGGGCACTCCGATCCAGCCGTTGAGTACCGGCCCCACCACCATGGCGACGACAAATGACAGGCCGATGGTCATGCCGATCACGGCCATGGCCTTGGTGCGATGCTGCTCCCGGGTGAGGTCCGCGCCGAGGGCCAGGATGGTCGAACCGACCGCACCGCAGCCCTGCAACAGCCGCCCAAGGATGATGCCGTAGATGGAGCCGGACACAGCCGCCAGCACGCTGCCGATGGCAAACACCACCAGCCCGCCGGCGATGACCGGCTTGCGTCCGACGCGGTCGGAAAGCATGCCCAGCGGAATCTGGAACAAGGCCTGGCTGAGACCATAGATACCGAGCGCGAGCCCGATGCTGGTGGGCGTGGCGTCCGGCAGCTTGTGGGCGAATACCGCGAACACCGGGTAGATCATGAACAGGCCCAGCATCCGCAACGAGAAGATGCCGGCCAGAGAGAATGAGGCACGGCGCTCGGTGCCGGTCATGCTGTCGGATGTCATGGGCTGTTGTCCGGTTGGATGGTGGAAATCACGGCCCAGCAGTGCCGAGCGTATTGGACATCAAGTCAGGCGCGGGATTTTATCACGAGCCGCAAGCTGGCCCGGTTGCTGCGAGGGAGTGTCGACTGTGGATCTACAAATCCACCCCAACCCTCCTTTTTCAAAGGAGGGAGCGAGAACGCCAAAGCAGTATTTCCCGCATCAGCGTCCCCCTTTGCCAAAGGGGGATTGAGGGGGATTTTGGATTTCCAAATCCACCCCACCCCTCCTTTTCCAAAGGAGGGAGCAAATGCATCAGCGGGGGCAGACACACCGGACAGTGGTGCCAGCTTCTGCGCATCCATCTGCCATCCCCCTTTGCCAAAGGAGGATTGAGGGGGATTTTGGATTTCCAAATCCACCCCAACCCTCCTTTTTCAAAGGAGGGAGCAAGAACGCCAGAGGGGGCAAATGCATCAGAGGGAGCAAGAGGCTGGCTACCGCTCATTTTGCGCCGGACTTGCGCCCGGGCGTATAGTTGATGGTTCGCCAAATCGGGATTCGCATGGACACGATTCGTATCCGTGGGGCGCGTACCCACAACCTCGCCAATATCGACGTCGATCTGCCTCGTGACAAGCTGATTGTCATCACCGGGCTGTCCGGTTCCGGCAAGTCGTCACTCGCCTTCGATACCATCTACGCGGAAGGCCAGCGCCGCTACGTGGAATCGTTGTCGGCGTACGCGCGCCAGTTCCTGTCGATGATGGAGAAACCGGATCTCGATCATATCGAGGGACTTTCCCCGGCCATCTCCATCGAACAGAAGTCCACTTCGCATAACCCGCGTTCGACGGTCGGTACGGTCACCGAGATCCACGATTATCTGCGTCTGCTGTTCGCGCGTGCCGGCATCCCTCGCTGTCCGGATCACGGCAACGATCTGACCGCGCAGACCGTGAGCCAGATGGTAGATCAGGTACTCGCTTTGCCCGAAGACAGCCGCCTGCTGCTGCTCGCGCCCGTGATTCACGAACGCAAGGGCGAGCATCTGGAGTTGATCGCGGAATTGCGCGCCCAGGGTTTCGTGCGTGCGCGCATCGACGGCAAGGTGGTGGAGCT
>JBOIBL010000283.1:0-11130 GCA_050739495.1 Gammaproteobacteria bacterium
GTATGCGTACTGCACTGATGGAGATCGTGGTGGAAGGCATCAACAGCAATGTGCCGCTGCATCAGGATCTGTTCAGCGACTCCGCGTTCATCGCTGGTGGCACCAACATCCATTACCTGGAGAAGAAACTGGGATTGTAAGTGTTTCTCAATCCGGAATGATTTCCTTGCGTTTCGAATCCGCTGAGTTTCTTCCGCTATCCCGGAAATTGCTCCTGCATTTCCGGGACTTCCGCCATCCCTGGCGGTCGCGCTCAGGGCGAACGGGACTTTAAGATAACCCCATGCCCTGGCTCTCTTTCCAACTCAGCCTCGATCAACTCGACCCCGAACGGGTCGAGGACACACTGTTGACTGCCGGTGCGGTCTCGGTCACGTACGAAGACGCCGGGGACGAACCGATCTACGAACCCGATCCTGAGCAGATGCCGTTGTGGTCACGCACCCGCATGACCGCTCTGTTCGATGCGTCGGCCGACATGGACGCAGTGCGTGCAGTGCTACTGGCTTCGCTCGGTCTGTCACGACTGCCGATGCATCGGATCGAGCCGCTGGAAGACCGCGACTGGACGCGCGAGTGGCTGAAGGACTTCAAACCGATGCGGTTCGGACGGCGCCTGTGGATCTGCCCCACCGCCTATGCACCGCCGGAGCCGGAGGCGGTCAACATCCTGCTGGACCCCGGTCTTGCGTTCGGCACCGGCACCCATCCGACCACGGCCTTGTGCCTGGAACGGCTCGATGCCAGCGATTTGCGTGGCCTCGAGGTCATCGACTATGGCTGCGGTTCCGGGGTGCTCGCGATTGCCGCCGCCCGGCTCGGCGCGAAGCAGGTGTGGGCGGTGGACAACGACCCACAGGCCCTGATTGCCACCCGCGACAATGCTGTTCGCAATCAGGTCGAGCCGGTTATCCATATCTGTGCACCGGATGCGCTGTTGGCTCCAGCAGTGGATTTTGTGGTCGCGAATATCCTGGCTGGCCCGCTGGTCTCGCTGGCCGTTCGCCTGGCTGCGTTGCTCAAGCCGGGCGGACAACTGGCTTTGTCCGGTATCCTCGCCTCCCAGGCCCAGGATATCCGCGACGCCTACGCGCCCTGGTTCGAAATCACGGGCCTGACACAACGTGACGAATGGTTGCGCGTGGATGCGCAGCGCCGGGAGAACGACTGAATGCTGACCACCTGCACCGAATGCGGCACCCGCTTCCGCCTCAGCGGAGATCAGCTGCGCCAGGCTGAGGGCCAGGTGCGCTGCAGCCGTTGCGGGGAAGTGTTCGACGCCTTCGTCCATCTGCAGGGTGACGATGGCACGCCCTGGTCGTTGCCGCCGGACGACGACTCCGACCTCAAGGCAACCCAACCCATGCCGGCATCTGACGACGGAACCGCCGGAGCTGGCGAAACTGGCGCCGAGAGCGAAGACCTGCTGGGCGATACCGACGATCTGCCGGCCGGCCAGGGCGGGCGCCTGGAACCGCGCATGGATGACCTGTTCGGCGATCTGGATGCGGGCCATGAGGTACACGAGACCTTGCCGGATCTGGAACACGAGCCCGATGTAACTGACACGCTGGCAGAAGAACTCGACGCGCTGGGACGGGAGCCGGATAACCTGCCCGATGCCGAACTGCCGCCCCACGATCATCTCATTGCGCATCCGCACCGGCGCCGTCATCGGCTGTGGTGGAGCGTTGCCAGCTTGCTGCTGGCGTTGCTGCTCGCCGCGCAACTGGTGAACGCCAACCGGCAGGTACTCAGCCGCAACCTGGTCATTGGCTCGTCTCTGAGCGCGCTGTATTCGTTACTGGGGCATCCGCTGGCTGCACCGCAGGCTTTGAATGCCTGGCAGATCAGCAACACCAATGTGACCTCCGACCCGGATGCGCCGGGCGCACTTTCCATCACCGGCAGTCTCGCCAATACCGCCAATTTTTCCCAAGCCTGGCCCTTGCTGCGGGTGGAACTGACCGATCGTTATGGAGATGTCTCCCGGGTGCGCGATTTCCAACCGGCACAATATTTACCGGCAGCACAAGTCACCGCCCTTCCCGCCGCGGGCAGCGCTGCACATTTCCGCATTGATGTGGTGGATCCCGGTCCGGATGCCGTGGGCTTTCAGGTGACTGCCTGTCTCGATCTTGCCAGCGGGCGTGTGTGTGCGAGCAATCACGACCACGAATGAGCGCACGATAAACTTGACTGATTCGCTCGACTTAACAGATTGATGTCATCAGCCCGTAACCCTGTCTGGCGAGAATTGCAAGTTTGACTCCACGCCGATTGCAGTTATTATTTCCAACCTGTTCCTGATCAGCGTCAACGCCAGCGCATTATGCGTATAGGTTCCTATTCGCTTCGTAATAATCTGGTGCTGGCGCCCATGGCAGGGGTGACAGACCGGCCATTTCGCCAGTTGTGCAAACAACTGGGCGCCGGGATGGCGGTTTCGGAGATGGTGACCTCGCGCAGTGAATTGCGCGATACCGCCAAAACCCGCCGGCGCATGGATCATGACGGCGAGGTGGAACCTCGTATCGTGCAGATTGCGGGGGCGGAACCGGAGATGATGGCCGAGGCCGCACGTTACAACGTCGCGGAAGGCGCACAGATCATCGACATCAATATGGGATGTCCGGCCAAGAAGGTCTGTAACAAGGCCGCGGGTTCTGCATTGTTACAGGACGAGGAACTGGTTAGACAGATTCTAGAATCGGTCGTCCAGGCAGTTGATGTACCGGTGACGCTCAAGATTCGCACCGGTTGGGATCGAGAGCACAAGAACGGCGTGCGCATCGCACACCTCGCGGAACAATCAGGGATCCAGGCGCTCGCGGTCCATGGTCGCACTCGCACGGACCTTTATGGCGGTGAGGCGGAATACGACACCATCCGCGCGATCAAGGCGGCCGTGACGATCCCGGTGCTGGCGAATGGCGATGTGAATACACCGGTGCAGGCGCGCCGGGTACTGGATTACACCGGTGCCGATGCGGTGATGATCGGGCGTGCCGCCCAGGGGCGGCCCTGGATCTTCCGCGAGATCGAACATTATCTGGCGACCGGACAGACACTGGCGGCGCCCGAGGAGCAAGAGATTCGCGACATCATGCTGAGCCACCTCGATAACCTGTATGCGTTCTATGGTGAATACACCGGCGTACGGGTGGCCCGCAAACACATCACCTGGTATCTGAAGACGCGACCGGCCGCGGCGGTAATGCGTGACAAGGTGGTGAAAGTAGAAACCGCGCGCGAACAACAAAGACTGATCCGCGACTTCTTTGCGGAACAACAAAACGACATCAGGGAGTTGGCAGCATGACGAGCCGAGTTGCAACCCAGCGGGTACTCGAAGTGGTAGACGGCGACCGGGTGGGCACCAGCCATTCCCTGCGGGATTACGCTGAGAAGACCTTGCGCCGCTATTTCACCGACCTGGAAGGCCACGACCCTTCCGACCTTTATGAATTCGTGCTGGGCGAGATCGAGCCGCCGCTGTTGCGAACCCTGATGGATTACACCCGCGGTAACCAGTCACGGGCGGCGGCGATCCTGGGGCTCAACCGCAGCACGCTGCGCAAGAAACTGCGTCAATATAAAATCAATACCTGAGCGAGCGCGTTCCCGCCAGGGTAACTGCCGACACGCAGCTGATCGCGATCTTCATGGCATCGTGCAGCGTTGCGCTTTCGATAACGACCAATAGCCGAGTTCCAAGGAAAGATAGTGCCCATACGCCGCGCGCTTTTGAGTGTTTCCGATAAATCAGGTCTGCTGGATTTCGCGCGTACCCTGCACGAACTGAAAGTCGAACTCCTCTCCACCGGCGGCACCGCGAACACACTGCGCGACGCCGGCATCCCCGTCACCGAAGTCTCCGCGCATACCGGTTTTCCGGAGATCATGGCCGGGCGCGTCAAGACCCTGCATCCGAAAATCCACGGCGGCCTGCTGGGGCGGCGTGGCGAAGACGACGCGGCGATGCGCGAACACGACATCGCGCCGATCGATCTGCTGGTGGTGAACCTGTATCCGTTCGAGGCCACGGTCGCCAAACCGGGCTGCAGTTTCGAAGATGCGATCGAGAACATCGACATCGGCGGCCCGGCCATGTTGCGTGCCGCCGCCAAGAATCACGCGCATGTCGCAGTGGTGGTGGACCCGGCGGATTACGCCGGACTTGGCGAAGAACTGCGCGCCGAGGGTGAAATCACCGCTGCCACCCGCTACACACTCGCGGTGAAAGCCTTCGCGCATACCGCCGCCTACGACGGCGCCATCGCCAACTATCTCTCGGCACGTTCGAGCGACGGCAAAGTGTCGGCGTTTCCGGCTTTCTACAGTTCGCAGTTCCACAAACAGGCGGAACTGCGTTACGGCGAGAACCCGCATCAACGCGCTGCACTTTACAGCGAACGCGGTAACCTCGACGGCACCCTGGCCGGCGCGAAACAACTGCAGGGCAAGGAACTCAGTTACAACAATCTGGCGGATGCCGATGCGGCGCTCGCCTGTGTGCGCGCATTCGATGCTCCGGCCTGCGTGATCGTCAAGCACGCGAATCCCTGCGGCGTCGCATTGGGTTCGAACCTGTTGCAGGCCTATGAATATGCTTACGCCACCGACACCAGTTCCGCATTCGGCGGCATCATCGCATTCAATCGCGCCCTCGATGAAGCAACGGCTGCAAAGATCATCGCCAACCAGTTCGTGGAAGTGATCATTGCGCCTGAGATTTCGGCGGATGCGCTCAAGACTCTGGCGACCAAAGCCAACGTGCGCGCACTGGCAACCGGCGCATTCAAAACCACCCATGAGCCGTTCGATTACAAGCGCATCAGCGGTGGATTGTTACTGCAGGATGCAGATCACGGCCGCGTCACCCGCACCGACCTGAAAGTCGTCACCCGCAGGCAACCCACGGAAGCGCAGTTCACCGATCTGCTGTTCGCCTGGAGCGTGGTGAAATACGTGAAATCCAATGCCATCGTGTATGCCAAAGACAATCGCACCATCGGCATCGGTGCCGGTCAACCCAGCCGCATCATGAGTGCAAAGATCGCAGTGCTCAAAGCCGAAGAAGCGAAACTCGAGGTGCGTGATTCAGTGATGGCGTCCGATGCGTTCTTCCCGTTCCGCGACAGCGTCGGTGCCGCGGCTGCAGCTGGCATCAGCGCCATCATCCAGCCCGGTGGTTCGATGCGTGACAAGGAAGTAATCGCCGCGGCGGATGAACACAATATTGCGATGGTTTTTACCTCGATGCGCCACTTCAAGCATTAAAGCCGATCTTTTCACCGGGGGCGGCGTTGCGGATCAATTTTCGCCGTGGCCGCTCCCGGCGTCCTGCCTCCCGCGGCACTCGTACATCCATGTACATCGCTCACTTACTGGCATGTAAACTCCGCTGCTCGCGGACGACCGCGCCTAGAACTCGCGAAAAATCCACTCCGTCAGCAGAACATTCAGTGCATCAGCAAGCACCGCGCCTTGCCCGCGGCAACGACTGCATGGATGCAGGAGGTACGAGCCCATGGACGGGCGAAGGTAGAACAATGCAGGAGCAATTGTCGAGAGCAACGCAGGGAGCGACCGCCAGGGATGGCGGAAGTGCAGATTCCGTTGGGAACAAGAATCTGCCAGTTGCCGGAAATCTCTGGCTTTAATGCTCGAAGACATCATGCAAAGGTAAAAGGCGGGAGCTCGCGCAAAATCCACTCCGTCAGCAGATTATTCAACGCTCGCTCAGCGCCTCGATTTCATCTTCGATCAGATAGCGCCATTCCCCTTTACCGAGATCGCATAGCGGCAGTGGCCCGATCGCAATCCTTATCAATCGCAACACGTTGATATCGAGTGTGGCCAGCATGCGGCGGATCTGCCGGTTACGACCTGCTTCAAGGACGATCTCCAACCATGCATTGCGCGTACCCTGACGCAGCAACTGAACAGATTTCGCTTTGAGCAATTCATCTTGGTCTTCGACGCCTTCCTGCAGGCGAGTGAGTTGTTGCACATCGGGGATGCAATCGATCTGCACGTGATACACCTTGGCGATACGACTGGGACCGGTGATGCGCGCGGCCCATTCCGGATCGTTGCTGAACAGCAGCAGCCCCTCGCTGGCACGATCAAGGCGACCCACCGGCGCGACCCACGGCAGATCCGCATCGTCAAAGCAGCGGTACACCGTGTCGCGCCCTTGTTCATCGCTCGCGGTGGTGATCACACCGCGCGGTTTGTTCAGCATCAGATAGATGCGTTCGTCGACTTTCGCTTCCGCACCATCCACTTCGATCCGATCGATTTCACCGTACACCGGATGTTCGGGATCGGATACGACTTGCCCATTGACCCGCACGCGGCCGGCCCGCACCCATTCGGCCGCCTGGCGGCGTGAGCACAATCCACGCTTGGAAAGTACCCGGGCCACACCGTGGCGCGGACCGTGTGCAACGTCAAACTTGTGTCTGGTCATGCCGCTAGTGTGACCGATGACCGGGGGCTGCTGTCAAAACCGCAGCTGAATTCGAAAATCGCCGAGCGCAAGTGCCGGAATCCGATGGGACAGGCGCGACTGAATTCCGTAACATAGCGCCCTGAAAACACCATCCCGGGGATGCATGGCATGAAGGTTCTGGTCATCGGCGGCGGCGGACGTGAACACGCGTTGGCCTGGAAACTGGCGCAATCGCCGCGGGTGGAAACGATCTACGTGGCGCCCGGCAACGCCGGGACTGCACACGAGAAGAAATGCGAGAACGTGCGGATCGCAGCCGATGACATCAGCGGCCTGCTGGATTTCGCGCTCGGCCAGGGCATCGAACTGACAGTGGTGGGGCCGGAGCAGCCGCTGGTACTGGGCGTCACGGATGTATTCACCCAGGCAGGGTTGCGTTGCTTCGGCCCCAGCCGCACTGCTGCGCAGCTGGAAGGCTCGAAAGCATTCACCAAGGACTTTCTGGCCCGGCATCATATTCCCACCGCAAGCTACAGCACCTTCACCGATTTGCGCGCAGCGCTCGCCTACATCCGTGAACTCGGCGCACCGATCGTGATCAAGGCGGACGGACTGGCTGCCGGCAAGGGCGTGGTGGTGGCGCAGACCGTGGAGGAAGCCGAGGCCGCCGTGAACGACATGCTGGCCGGCAACCGCTTTGGCGATGCCGGACATCGCGTGGTGATCGAGGATTTCCTGGAAGGCGAGGAAGCCAGTTTCATCGTGATCGCGGATGGCGAGCATGTCTTGCCGCTGGCGACTTCGCAGGATCACAAACGCGTCGGCGAAGGCGATACCGGCCCCAACACCGGCGGCATGGGTGCCTATTCGCCGGCACCGGTGGTGACGCCCGAGATACACCAACGCATCATGCGCGACGTGATCATCCCGACGGTACGCGGCATGGCAGCGGAAGCATCTCCTTACACGGGTTTCCTGTATGCCGGTCTGATGATTGCACCTGACGGCAGTCCACGCGTCATCGAGTTCAACTGCCGCAGTGGCGATCCTGAAACCCAGCCGATCATGATGCGGCTGGAATCGGATCTGGTGGAACTGTGTGAAGCGGCACTGGATGGCGAGCTGCAGAACGTCAAGGCGGAATGGGACAAGCGTGTCGCCGTGGGTGTGGTGCTGGCCGCAGGCGGTTATCCGGGCGAATACCAGAAGGGCGACGCGATTGTCGGTTTGCCGCCGTTCCCCAACAATCATGTCAAGGTCTTTCACGCGGGCACTGCGGAACAGGATGGCCAGGTGGTAACCAATGGCGGTCGGGTATTGTGCGTGACGGCATTGGGCGACAACCTGGCGGATGCGCGCCAGCGCGCATATCACATAGCCGACGGCATCCGCTGGCCTGGCCGTTTCTTCCGCCGCGACATCGGACATCGCGCGCTGGCACGGGAAAAGAAAAAATGAGAGGTGTGCCCGGTATCCGCGATATCAGTACCGAGGATTACGACCGGGCCCTGCAGATCATGCGTCAACTCCGTCCCTCGCTTGATAAAACCACGTTCCTGCAGCATCTCACCGGCCAATCGGGTTACCGCCTGATCGGTTCCTATACTCCGAACCTCTCCGGACTGATCGGCATGCGTGTGGTGGAAACACTCGCGCGCGGACGCTTCATGCATGTGGACGATCTGGTGGTGGCCGAAACGTTTCGCGACCAGGGTGTCGGTCGCGCGCTGTTGTCATTCGCGGAAGCTGAAGCCCGGCGTCTTGATTGCGGCGTCGTGTTTCTGGACAGTTACGAAGACGTGCTGCCGTTTTACCGGAAACTCGGTTACATTTCGCACAATTCAACGCTGGTACACAAGACGTTGACGTAAAGCGTCGATCCAGTCACCTGACCGCACAGCTATCGCCCCCGCAACCTGACAATTCCCTGTCTGCATAGCGGCGCACGCCAGCAAATTTCAACAACAGACGCAGCGGCAGATATACAGGGATCTGACGGCTGATTTCCTCGAGCGCTGCCGCTCCGTGCAGAAATTCGCCGGTCGCGAGTCGTTCCACCAGCACTTCTCCCGGCGACAGTCGACCGGTGGGCGGATCGATGGTGGTTACCTTGATCCGTCCCAACCAGTCGAATATCTCGTGGGTGCGTGCATAGCGCGCGCATTTGGCACAGCCTGGATTGCGATAGATGCGAATGCGCTTCATGCTGCTTGCGCCTCCGGCATGGGTTTGCGTTCCACTGGCGTACGCAAGCTCACGTTGAGTGTGTTCCAGACGTTGATCATCGCGACCGCGAAAGTGAGCTCTGCGATCTCCTGCTCGTTGAAATGGTGACCGAGCTCAGCGAAGGCCGCATCCAGCGCTTCCTCGTCATGCAGATCGGTCACCCGCTCGGCCCATTCCAGGGCGGCGCGTTCGCGGGCGCTGTAGAGCTCGACGTCGCGCCAGGCCGGGAGGCAGACCAGGCGCTGCATGTCCTCACCTTGCTTGAGCAGATCGCGGGTGTGCATGTCGAGGCAAAACGCACAGCCGTTGATCTGTGAGACGCGCAAGGACACAAGGTCGAGCAGCTTGGTGCCTACGCCGGACTTCAGCACCGCCTGACTGAACGCAAACAGCTTGTTGAAAGGTTCAACGGCGAGTTTCTGGTACGAGATGGAATGACGGGACATGAGCATTCTCCTGAAGGTTGCTGGCGCCGCGAGTATCGAGCGCCTTCCTACCTACAAGACGTGCGGCTGTCCGTGTTTGTGACAGCCTCAATCCACCATGATGTACTTGAGCTTGTCCGGGTTACGCACCGTGTAGATATCCAGGATGCGTGTACCGTCAGTCACCAGGCTGATGGCGGCCTCCAGTCGCCCATCCATGAAACGCAGCAGACCGGGCTCGCCGTTGATCTCCATATGGCGATAGCTGACGCGCCCCGCCGTGAGGCGGGAAATGGCGGAATAGAAGCGCGCCACCCGTTCCGCTCCCTCCAGCACCCTCAGCACCGCCTGCACCTTGCCGCCGCCATCGCCGGTCATACGCACGTTGTCGGCGAAGAGCGCCAGCAACTTCTCGCGATCACCGCTGCCGGATGCTTCCACGAAGCGATCCAGTAGCCGCCGGTGCGCGTCCGGATTCACGTGAAAGCGCGGCCGGTCCTGCCGCACGCGCTCCCGGGCACGATGCAACATCTGCCGGCAGGCGTCTTCATGCTTGCCGAGCATCTGCGCCACCTCCGGATAGTCCATGTCGAATACGTCACGCAGCAGGAACACCGCGCGTTCTTCCGGTGCTAACCGCTCGAGCACCATGAGGAAAGCCATCGAAATATCGCCCGCAAGTTCCGCTGCGCGTTCGGGTGTTTCGTCCTCTTCCACCAGTGGCTCCGGCAGCCAGGGTCCGGTGTAGGTTTCGCGTTCCTTTTTGGCAGCGCGCAACCGGTCGATGCTGAGCCGCGTGACAACGGTCACCAGCCAGGCCTCGGGATTGCGCAACTGTTCCGGGCGCGCGGTCTGCCAGCGCAGATACGCGTCCTGCACCACGTCCTCTGCATCAGCCCGGGAGCCGAGCATGCGGTACGCAAGGCCGAACAGCCGCGGCCGCGCCTCGACAAATGGCTCGTCTTTAACCGGCATAGCCTTGCGAAACCCTCCCATGCCATATGTACTTATTGTAGTAGACGATGCACGGGGGCTGTCTGTGACGGATTTCCGGAATTCATGCAAAAAAAACGGGGGAGCCTTAGCCCTCCCGTTTGTATTTACCTATATCGTAGCCCGTAACGGCTGAAACGAGAGATTTTTTCGCGGGCAAGGCGCGGAGTTTACGTGCGTTAACTACAACCCACTGAAAGCGAGAGATTTTGGCCGCTGGCTAGGCGGAAAGCGGCGAGCAACCGGAGTGCACAAGGCAGTGCATGAGGCTTGCGAGCTGATTTCCAACACCGCCAGCGGGCAAAAGATCCGCTTTCAGTTAGCGCTTCATCGAGTCGAAGAATTCGGAGTTCGTCTTCGTATCCTTGAGCTTGTCGAGCAGGAACTCGCTGGCTGCCAGTTCGTCCATCGGGTGCAGCAGCTTGCGCAGGATCCATATCTTCTGCAATTCGTCCTGAGGGACCAGCAGTTCCTCGCGGCGCGTACCGGAACGATTGATGTTGATGGCCGGGAAGATGCGTTTCTCGGAGATGCGGCGATCCAGATGGATTTCCGAATTGCCGGTGCCCTTGAATTCTTCATAGATCACGTCGTCCATGCGCGAACCGGTCTCGACCAGCGCGGTGGCAAGAATCGTGAGCGAACCGCCTTCTTCGATGTTGCGCGCGGCACCGAAGAATCGTTTCGGGCGTTGCAGCGCATTGGCATCCACACCGCCGGTGAGCACCTTGCCGGACGCCGGTACCACGGTGTTGTAGGCACGGCCCAACCGGGTGATGGAATCGAGCAGGATCACCACGTCGCGCTTGTGTTCGACCAGACGCTTGGCCTTCTCGATCACCATCTCGGCGACCTGCACATGACGGGTGGCGGGTTCATCGAAAGTCGAGGACACCACTTCGCCTTTCACGGAGCGCTGCATCTCGGTGACTTCTTCCGGCCGCTCGTCAATGAGCAGCACGATCAGATAGACGTCGGGATACTTGGCAACGATGCTCTGTGCGATGTTCTGCAGCATCATGGTCT
>JBOIBL010000284.1:0-4085 GCA_050739495.1 Gammaproteobacteria bacterium
GAATATCTCGCTGCGGCGCATGCAGCACTCGGCACCTTGCCTACCCAGGAAACTGTAGTGTTCGAGCGCTTCTTCGACGAGACCGGTGACCAGCATTTCGTGATCCATTCGCCGTTCGGCGCGCGCATCAATCGCGCCTGGGGTCTGGCGTTGCGCAAACGTTTCTGTCGCAAGTTCAACTTCGAACTGCAGGCGGCGGCACTCGAAGACAGTATCGTGCTGTCGCTGGGTGCGACCCATAGTTTCCCGCTGGAGGAACCGGCCAAGTATCTCAACTCTGCTACCGCACTCGACGTGCTGACTCAGGCGGTGCTGGCGGCGCCCATGTTCGGTACCCGCTGGCGCTGGGTGACTACCACGGCTTTGGCGGTGCGGCGCAACCGCAACGGCAAACGCATGCCGCCGGCGTTTCAGCGCGCGGATGCCGAGGATCTGGTGGCACTGATTTTTCCGGACCAGTTGGCATGCGCCGAGAATCTTGCCGGGGCGCGCGAAGTACCGGACCATCCGTTGGTACGGCAGACGCTCAAAGACTGCCTGCACGAAGTCATGGACGCCGACGGTTTTCTCAAGCTGCTGGAGCGTTTGCAAAGCGGCGAGTTGAAAGTGGCCGCGCGCGATCTCGCTGCGCCATCGCCGCTGGCGCAGGAAATCCTGATCGCACGTCCGTATGCCTTCCTCGACGACGCGCCGGCCGAAGAACGTCGCACGCTCGCGGTGCAGGCACGCGGCGTGATGAGTCTCGAGGAGGCCGGTTCGCTGGCCGAACTCGACCCGGACGCCATCGCTCGCGTGTGCAATGAAGTCTGGCCCAGCGCCCGGGACGAGGATGAATTGCACGACGCATTGATGGTCGCGGGATTTCTTACAGAAGCGGAGGGTGCGCGTGGCAACCCGGACGATGCGCTCGATACCGGATGGCTGCATTTATTCGATGCATTGCGGGATGCCGGCCGCGCCACCCGTACCCGTTTGTCGGGCGGACAGAGTGTGTGGGTTGCAACCGAACGCCTGCACGAACTGTTCGCCGTATTCCCGGATGCTACGCTCGATCCGGCAATCGCACCCTTGCCCGATATGCCTGCGCCGGCAAGGGAAGACGCGTTACGCGAACTGTTGCGCAGCCGGCTGGAAATCTCCGGTCCGGTCACGGCACAGACTCTTGCGGCGATGCTGGGATTGAGTGCGAGTGAAGTCGATGCGGCATTGCTGGCACTGGAAGCCGAAGGCGGTGTGATGCGTGGCTGCTATACGCGCGGCGTCACCGAGACCGAGTGGTGCGAACGACGTTTGCTGGCGCGCATCCACCGTTACACGTTGAAACGTCTGCGCAGTGAAATCGAGCCGGTAACGCCAGCGGACTACATGCGGTTTCTGATCGAATGGCATGGGCTCGGCGTCGAGCGTGCCGACGGTCAGGCGGCGCTGGCAGCCGCGTTGGAACAGCTGGAAGGGTTTTCGGCGCCCGCGGCGGCCTGGGAAAGCGATCTGCTCGCGGCACGCGTCGGCGATTATGCCAGTTACATGCTGGACCAGTTGTGCGCGAGCGGATCGGTGGCGTGGATGCGGCTGGTCCCACCACGTCACGATAGCGATGAACGTCGCGCCGGTCCGGTGCGGGGCACACCGATCGCATTTGTGGCACGCGAGACATTGCATCACTGGCGTGCCCTGACGGAATTGCCCGATCCTGCTGTGCTCAATTTGTCGCATCCTGCGCGCATGGCGCATCAAGCCTTGCAGCAGCGCGGAGCCCTGTTCTTTTCGGATTTGGTGCAGATCACAGGATTGTTACGGACTCAGCTTGAGACTGCGCTCGGTGAACTGGCGGCCTGGGGTTTGGCGACGTCGGATACTTTCGCGGGGTTGCGTGCACTCATTACACCCGCGGCCAAGCGAGCGCCGCTGGCACGTTCGGCACGCTATCGGTTGCGCCATGGCAGCGGACCCGCAGTCGATGCTGCAGGTCGTTGGTCGTTGACGCCGAGGCAGTCGGTCGAAGGCGATGTCACGACCGACGCAGATGCACTCATGCACCTTGCGGATGTGCTGCTGCGTCGTTACGGCGTCGTATTCCGCAAAGTGCTGGAGCGGGAAAGTGGGTTGCCACCCTGGCGCGAGCTGCTCTATATATACCGACGCCTGGAAGCGCGCGGCGAAGTGCGCGGTGGACGCTTCGTGGATGGATTCGCTGGCGAACAGTTTGCGCTGCCCGATGCGGTGGGCGCCTTGCGCGCGACTCGCAAACAACCGCGCGAAGGCGGACTGGTTTCGGTGTCGGCCGCAGATGTGCTGAATCTGACCGGCATCATCACGCCGGGTCAACGCGTACCGGTGCAAGGCGAGAACCGCGTGTTGTACCGTGACGGCATTCCCGTCGCCGTCCAGATTGCCGAGGAAATCAGATTCCTCGAGGAGGTCTCGCCGGACGCCGAATGGGCCCTGCGCAATTCGTTGCTGCGGCGCCGGCAGCCTGCCAGCATCAGTACGGTTCAATGATGCCGGCATCGAATCGGCTCGCCGATACGGGGTAAAATGTGCTGGAAATTTCAGCGATGATTTTGACGGTTGTAGTTCCGGGAGAGTGATATGGCCAGTGGTTGGGCCAAAGACGGCGCGGTTCAGGACCAGATCGACAGCACGGTGGAAGACGCGCTGGCGAAAGTACGTGGGCGTCTGCCGCAAGGTGAAAGCCTTAGATACTGCGAAGAGTGCGGCACTGAGATTCCGGCCGCGCGCAGGAAAGCAGTGAAAGGTGTGAAGCTTTGCGTTGCCTGCCAGAATGAAATGGAAAACCGGCAGGTTGCACACGAACTCTATAACCGCCGCGGCAGCAAAGACAGCCAGCTTCGCTGAAACGCCGCAGCCCATTTCCGTTTGATGTTTAGCGTCTGTTTCCAAGGGGCTTGACGCGGTTTTATATTTCGATAATACTAGAAATATGGAACATAAAGATGCCATTCGCGCCCTGAGCTCACTCGGCCATGACAGCCGGCTCGCCATCTTCCGTCTGCTGGTGCAGGCCGGTGAAGCGGGCCTGCCGGTCGGGGCGATCGGCGAACAGCTGGGACTGGCGCCGGCCACGCTGTCGTTTCACCTGGCGGCGCTACGCCACGCCGGCGCGGTGGTGGCGCGGCGTGAAGGTCGCGTGATCTACCACGCCGCCGATTACGCGGCCATGAATGATCTGGTGAGTTATCTCTCCGAAAACTGTTGCCAGGGCGCGGACTGTGGGGTTGCCGGCTGCGTACCGGCGGGTTCCAAAGCGGCTTCCAAGTCAGTGAAGAAGGTTATCCGTCATGAAAAAATTGCACGTACACGTCGCGGTCGCTGATCTCGAACAATCCCTGCGTTTCTACTCGATGCTGTTCGGTGCCGAACCGGCGGTACGTAAACCGGACTACGCCAAATGGATGCTGGAGGATCCGCGCGTCAATTTTGCAATCTCGCAGCGTGGTGAACAGCCGGGCTTGAGCCATCTTGGTCTCCAGGCGGAGAACAACGCGGAACTCGAAGAGATTGGCGCGCGCCTTAAAGCTGCTGAAGCGGTGACGCTGAGCGAACAAAACACAACCTGCTGCTACACGCAGTCGGATAAATACTGGACCGAAGATCCGCAGGGCGTGCGCTGGGAAAGTTTCCATACGCATGGCGAAACCACTATATATGGCGGCCATGAGACGGAATCCGGCGCTGCCTGCTGCACACCGGAGCAGGCAGCCGGTGTTGCACAAACTGCAAAACCATCGGGCAAGGCGGCCTGTTGCAATCCGAAAGATGCCGGTAAGCCAGGTTGCTGCGCATGAGCCAGGCGACGTTTGCGCCGTTCCAGTCCCGGGACGAGGGCGCACTCGATCAATTGCTGAAAGCTGCAGAACTTTGCACCGACGACCTTACTACCGAGGCAATGGAAAACTTTCTCATCGCCCATGCCGGCGATGTCGTGGTGGGTGCAGCTGGTCTCGAACAGTACGACGACGTTGCATTGTTGCGTTCGGTCGTCGTGGAGCCATCACTGCGCGGTACCGGTCTGGGCAAGCGTCTGGTTGACGCCATGGAGGAGAAGGCGCAGCAGGCGGGCGTGC
>JBOIBL010000285.1:0-1842 GCA_050739495.1 Gammaproteobacteria bacterium
TCCTGATACAGGAACTCGAAGGTGCCGGCGCCGCGATACTTGATATCCCTGCAGGCCTGCGCCACCCGTTCACCCATGGTGCGGCGTTGTTTCTCGGTGATACCGGGAGCTGGCGCTTCCTCGATGACTTTCTGGTGCCGGCGCTGCATCGAGCAGTCGCGTTCGCCGAGATGCACGGCGCTGCCTTCGCCGTCTGCCAATACCTGGAATTCGATGTGCCGCGGACGCTCCAGATATTTTTCCATGTACACCGTGTCGTTGCCGAACGCGGATTTGGCTTCGTTCTTGGTCATCGCGATCGCCGCGATCAGTGCCGCTTCGCTGTGCACCACGCGCATGCCGCGGCCGCCGCCGCCACCCGCGGCCTTGATGATCACCGGGTAGCCGATCTCGCGCGCCATGCGCAGCGATTCCTTGGGGTCTTCCGGCAGCGCACCTTCAGAACCGGGTACGGTGGGTACGCCAGCCTTGGTCATGGCATGTTTCGCGGAGACCTTGTCACCCATCAGACGGATGGTGTCGGGACGCGGGCCGATGAAGATGAAACCGCTGCTCTCCACCCGCTCGGCGAAGTCGGCGTTCTCCGCCAGAAAACCGTAACCGGGGTGGATGGCGACCGCATCGGTCACTTCCGCGGCACTGATGATGGCCGGCATGTTGAGATAACTGTCGGTGGAAGCCGGCGGGCCGATGCACACCGATTCGTCCGCCAGCAACACGTGCTTGAGATCGCGGTCGGCGGTGGAATGCACCGCCACGGTCTTGATGCCCAGCTCGCGGCAGGCGCGCAGGATGCGCAGCGCGATTTCGCCGCGGTTTGCGATAACGACTTTGTCTAACATACGAATTCTCGTTTCTTGATTGTCATATCAACCAGCGCCAATGAGCGCAGCGGATTTTTCGCCCAGGCTAGGCGCAGTAGTTGTGAGGCAGCGGAGTTTACGGTTTGGTAAATGAGCATGCCGAACAACTGCTGCAACAACGCATGGGCGGAAACGACGCGCGCTCATTCGATCACGAAAAGCACTTGACCGAACTCGATGGGATCGCCGTTATCCGCCAGGATCGCTTTCACCACGCCGGCCTTGTCGGCTTCGATCTGGTTCATCATCTTCATGGCTTCGATGATGCACAGCGTGTCGCCTTCCTTGACCGACTGGCCGACGTCCACGAACGACTTGGCGCCGGGCGCGGACGCGCGATAGAACGTGCCGACCATCGGTGATTTCACCTGATGCCCGGCCGGGATCTCCTTGCCGGACGGACTGGTGGCGGCCGGGGCAGCGGGTGCTGCAGCGCTGGCTGCCACAGGCGCTGGCGCCGGCGCTGACACCATCATCTGTGTGGCTGGCGGCGCGTTGTAACGGCTGATGCGCACCGATTCCTCGCCTTCGGTGATCTCGATCTCGGCGATGCCGGATTCCTCCAGCAACTCGATCAGTTTCTTGACCTTGCGTATGTCCATGGATGCACCCCTGTTATCAGGTTGTGTGGGTGTGGAGGTACTGGTGCGCGGCCAGCAGAGCGAGTTCATAGCCCTGTGCGCCGAGACCGGTGATGGTGCCGACCGCGAGGTCGGAAAAATACGAGCGCTGCCGGAACGGTTCGCGCGCATGGATATTGCTGAGATGGATCTCGATGAACGGCAGGCGTACCGCGGCCAGCGCATCGCGCAGCGCGACACTGGTATGCGTGTAGCCGCCGGGATTGAACAGTATGAAGCCGGTATTGTCGTTACGCGCGGCCTGGATGCGGTCAATCAGGGCGCCTTCATGGTTGCTTTGCAGGGTGTCGAGCTGGTGGCCAAGCGCGGCCGCGCGCTCGCGCAGCGCAGCCTCGATC
>JBOIBL010000286.1:0-4443 GCA_050739495.1 Gammaproteobacteria bacterium
CACGTCGCCGTCCTCGGCACCCGTGCGCTTGAGGATCCCATTCAAGGCATCGTCCGACAGGAACTTGATGATCGGCGATTGCAGGCCGTCACGGCCTTTCGCCACATCGTTCACCTTTATATAGGCAAGACCGCGGGCGCCGTAACGTACGACGAATGCGGTGCAGTCGTCAATCTCGCTGCGCGCCATCTCGCCGCCCTTCGGCAGGCGCAGCGCGGCGACGCGACCGTCCTTCGCATTGGCCGGTCCGGCGAACACCTTGAACTCGCAGTCCTTGACCAGATCGGCGACATCCACCAGCTCCAGCGCAATGCGCAGGTCCGGTTTGTCGGAACCATAGCGGCGCATGGCTTCTTCATACGGCAGGCGCGGGAACGGGTTCGGCAGCTCGACCTCCAGCACTTCCTTGAAGGTATGCCGGATCATGCCTTCCATGATGTCCATGATCTGGTCCTCGTTCAGGAACGAGGTCTCGATGTCGAGCTGGGTGAATTCCGGCTGCCGGTCGGCGCGCAGGTCTTCATCGCGGAAACAGCGTGCGATCTGATAATAGCGATCGAAGCCCGCCATCATGAACAGTTGCTTGAATATCTGCGGCGACTGCGGCAGTGCGAAGAAGCGGCCCGGATGGGTGCGGCTCGGCACCAGATAATCGCGCGCGCCTTCCGGGGTCGGCTTGGTGAGGATCGGCGTCTCGAGATCGATGAAGCCGTGTTCGTCGAGATAGCGGCGCAGCGAACTGGTGACGCGATGGCGCAGGCGCAGACGCTGCTGCATGACCGGGCGGCGCAGATCCACGTAGCGAAACTGCAAACGGCGTTCCTCGTTGACATCGTCTTCGTCGAGCATGAACGGCGGCGTCTCGGCGCGGTTAAGGATTTCCATCTCCAGTGCCAGCATCTCGACCTGGCCGCTGGGAAGGTTCGGGTTCTCGGTGCCCTTGGGACGATGACGAACCTTGCCTTTCACGCTGACCACGAATTCATTGCGCAGGCTCTCGGCCGCGGAGAACAACTCCGCCCGGTCCGGATCGAACACCACCTGCACCAGACCTTCGCGGTCGCGCAGATCGACGAAGATTACCCCACCGTGATCGCGGCGCCGGTGGACCCAGCCGGCGAGAGTGACTTCCTGGTCCAGCAGCGATTCGTTGACCTGCCCGCAGTAATGAGTGCGCATGAAAATTCCTGAATTCTATTTAGGTAAGGCTCGCCGAGCATGTGGCATGGATGCCGTGAGCGGCACTTCCGGAGTCCTTTGGGCACCGCCAGAGGGCAAAAGACCCGTTTTAAGCCGCGGAATGTTACGGGGTGGGCGTTTTGGGTGCAACTGCCGGTGGCACCGGCCTCGGCCACACCGGCACGATCACGCCCAGCGAGATGATCATCTTGAGCGCCTCGTCCACGTTCATCTCCAGTTCGATGACGTCCTCGGTCGGCACCATCAGCAGGAACCCGGAGGTGGGGTTGGGCGTGGTGGGCACGAACACACTGATCATGTTGCCCGGCACCTTGGCATTGAGTTCGCCCAGCGTATCGCTGGTCTGGAACGCGAGGCTCCAGGTCTCCTTCTGCGGATAGCGGATCAGCACCACCTTGCGGAAGGATTTGCCCTTGTTGGAGAACATCGTCTCCGAAATCTGCTTGGCCGAGGAATAGACCGAACGCACCAGCGGGATGTGCTCGAGGATTTCCTCGCCGAGCTGCAACAGCTGACGACCCAGGAAATTGCTGGCGATGAAGCCGGTCAGCAGCAATACAGTCGCCACCAGTACGATGCCGAGCAGCGCTTCAAGACCCGGGATATCGATCCCGATCAGGACCTTGGGTTGCCAGGCATCCGGGAACAACTCGATCAGATCGCCGAGATAATCGGCGAAGATCTGCACCACGAACAGCGTGACGCCAAGCGGTATCCAGATCAGCAGTCCTGTGAGCAGGTAGCGACGGACCAGGCTGGTCTTGGTGGGTTTAGTGTCCATGCGAGGCTCAGGACGAAGCGGTCTTGGCCGCTTTGTCTCCCCCTGCTGCCGGTTTGGCGGGCTTGTCCGCGGCCGGCTTGTCCTTGCTCTCTTTTTTGGTGTCCGCTGTCTTGGCGTCGCCCTTCGCTTCGCCGGCGGGCTTGTCCTTGCCGCTGTCGGCAAGATGGCGCTTGCCGCCGGATTTGAAATCGGTCTCGTACCAGCCACCGCCCTTGAGACGGAACCCGGCCGCAGAAATCAACTTGCGCAAGGCCGGCTTGCCGCAGACCGGGCAATCCCGCAGTGGTTCCTCGCTCAGCTTCTGCAAGGCCTCCAGCTGATGGCCGCAGGCTTCGCACTCATATTCATAGATAGGCATGCACATACCTCGTTGAAAATGCCGCTCGCTACCCCATTTATAAGGTTGGTCCGGCCGGACTCAAGCCCTTGCGACATCCGTGCCATTATAGCCTTCAACGCCCACCCCTCCTCTCCCGGATAGCGCCCATGCCCGATAATCGCAACAGCACGCTCCGCACCCTGATCCCGTTCCTGTGGGAATTCCGGGGCCGGACCCTGCTCGCGCTGGCATTCCTGGTCGCCGCCAAACTCGCGACCGTCACCATCCCGGTGGCGCTGAAGCACATCGTCGATGCACTCAATCCGAAACACGGCGGCGCGCTGGTTCTGCCGCTGGCGTTGCTGATCGGCTACGGCGTGCTGCGTTTCGCCAGCACCCTGTTCGGAGAACTACGCGACCTGGTGTTCGAGTTCGCCGCCTTGCGTGCAGTGCGCCGCATCGCACTGCGCGTGTTCCGGCATCTGCACGATCTCGATCTGGCATTCCATCTCGAACGTCAGACTGGCGGGCTGTCGCGCGACATCGAACGCGGCACCCGCGGCATCAGCTTCGTGCTGAGTTTCATGCTGTTCAACATCCTGCCCACACTGCTCGAGATCGGGCTGGTCACCAGCATTTTCCTGTGGAACTTTTCAGCCTGGTTCGCCCTGATCATTCTGATCGCAGTAGTGGTGTATATCGGCTTCTCGATCACCGTGACCGAATGGCGCATGAAACATGTGCGGAAGATGAACGAACTCGACTCGAAGGCCAACACGCGCGCCATCGACAGCCTGCTCAATTACGAGACCGTCAAGTATTTCACCAACGAGGAATTCGAGGCCAAACGCTACGATGAGCAGATGGCGCGTTGGGAAAGGGAGGCGCTCAAGACCCAGTACTCGCTTTCCACACTCAATAGCGGTCAGGCATTGATCATCGGCGTCGGCGTCACCGCCATGATGCTGCTGGCCGGACACGAAGTCGTCCGCGGCGCGATGAGTCTCGGCGACTTCGTGATGGTGAACGCTTACATGGTGCAGCTGTTCATGCCGCTCAATTTCCTCGGCTTCGTGTATCGCCAGATGAAGCAATCGCTGGTGGACATGGAGCGCATGTTCAAACTGCTGGAACGCAACACCCAGATCGCCGACAAACCGGGCGCCGTACCGCTGCCGCATGCGCGCGGCGAGCTCCGTTTCGAGAATGTCCGTTTCGGCTACGGCCCGGACCGCGAAATATTGCACGGCGTGAATTTCACGGTGCCGGCCGGCACCAAGGTCGCGGTGGTCGGCCCCAGCGGCGCCGGCAAATCCACGCTGGCGCGTCTGCTGTTCCGTTTCTACGATGTGAATGCCGGGCGTATCACCATTGACGGACACGACATTCGCGACCTGACCCGCGACAGTGTGCGGCGCCAGCTCGGCATCGTGCCGCAGGACACGGTGCTGTTCAACGACAGCATCTATTACAACATCGCCTACGGTCGTCCAGACGCTTCGCGTCAGGAAATCGAACGCGCGGCCGAACTCGCCCACCTCAAGCCGTTCATCGAATCCCTGCCCCAGGGTTACGACACGCTGGTCGGCGAACGCGGGCTGAAACTCTCGGGCGGCGAAAAACAGCGCGTCGCGATCGCGCGCGCGATCCTCAAGAACCCGCCGATCCTGGTATTCGACGAAGCCACCTCGAGCCTGGATTCGAATGCCGAGCAGGCGATCCTGGTTGCGATGCGCGCGGTCGCTGAACACCGCACCAGCCTGGTGATCGCGCATCGGCTCTCGACCATCGTGGATGCCGACGAAATCGTAGTGTTGGACCAGGGCGCGGTCGCGGAACGCGGCACGCATCGCGAACTGCTGCGCGCCGGTGGCCTGTACGCGCAGATGTGGGCGTTGCAACAACGTGAGGCCAAGGAAAAAGAGAAGGAAAAGCAGGCTGCCGAAACTGAAGTCGTACCGGGCTTCCAGTTACAAAACTAACCCATGCAGAAACCTGACCAACGTTCCGTATTGATCACAGGCTGTTCCAGCGGTATCGGACTCGCGGCTGCACAGATGCTGAAAACACGCGGCTGGAACGTGATTGCCTGCGTACGCAAAGCGGAAGATGCTGCACGCCTGCAGCAAGCCGGACTCAAAAC
>JBOIBL010000287.1:0-12376 GCA_050739495.1 Gammaproteobacteria bacterium
CGCCACGGCACCGTCAACGACCAGACTTGCGGCATTGTATACTTCGCCCATGGCGTGCGGATGGCCAACGTAAGCCGCGATGCCTTGCGCAGCAGCAGCGACTGCGGCCAGTTCGCTCTCGCAGGCAGCAAGAAAACTCGGTCGCAGCAACAGATCTTCAGGCGGGTAGCCGGACAGGGCCAATTCCGGGAAGGCAATCAATTGCGCGCGGTGACGGTCGCGCGCCTGCGCCATCAGTTTGCGCGCTTGCTCGCCGTTATGCGCGACCGCGCCGACGGGAAAGTCGAACTGGGCAAGGGCGAAACGCAAGGTTGGCATATCGCACTCGTTGGCTGGTCGTTCCCGCGCAAGCCGGAATCCAGCTTTTCGCGCGCTCATGATGGCATCCTGCCGCCTGGATTCCGGCCAATCCATGGCCGGAATGACGGATGATTTGAATTCGCGGTCTCGAACTATTTCAGCAGCGCCGCAATCGCCTTGCCCAGATCCGCCGGGGATTTGACCGTAGTCACACCGGCCTTTTCCAGTGCCGCGAACTTGGCCGCCGCGGTGCCCTTGCCGCCGGAGATGATCGCGCCGGCATGACCCATGCGCTTGCCCGGCGGCGCGCTGGCGCCGGCGATGAAGGACACTACCGGCTTGGTCACGTTCTCGGCGATGAATTCGGCCGCATCTTCTTCCGCACTGCCGCCGATCTCGCCGACCATGATGATGCCCTGCGTCTTGGGATCTTCATTGAACATTGCGATCACGTCGATGAAGCTCATGCCGTGCACCGGATCGCCCCCGATGCCGACGCAGGTGGACTGGCCGAGACCGAGATTGGTGGTCTGGAACACGGCTTCATAGGTGAGCGTACCGGAACGCGACACGATGCCGACCTTGCCGGGTTTGTGGATGTGCCCCGGCATGATGCCGATCTTGCATTCGCCCGGCGTGATCACACCCGGACAGTTGGGTCCGATCAGCACGCAATCCAGGTCGCGAATCGCGGCCTTGACCTTGATCATGTCGGTGACCGGGATGCCCTCGGTAATGCATACGATCACCTTGATACCGGCATCGGCGGCTTCGAGGATCGCATCGGCAGCAAACGCTGCCGGCACGTAGATCATGCTGGCTTCGGCGCCGGTGGCTTTCACTGCATCGTGCACCGTGTTGAACACCGGCAGATCGAGATGCTTTTCACCGCCACGGCCCGGCGTGACGCCGCCGACCAGCCGGGTGCCGTAGGCGATCGCCTGTTCGGAATGGAAGGTGCCTTGTTTACCAGTGAAACCCTGGCAAATCACCTTGGTCTTTTTGTCGATCAGGATGCTCATTATTCAATCCTCGGAATATTTCACCCTCACCCTGACCCTCTCCCGGAGGGAGAGGGGATGAGAGGTTTTTATTTAATCGATGCGACGACTTTCTTCGCCGCATCGGTGAGATCGTTGGCGGGGGTAATGGCAAGACCGCTTTTCGCGAGCAGCGCCTTGCCCTTCTCGACGTTGGTGCCTTCGAGACGCACCACCACCGGTACCGACACGCCGACTTGCTTGACTGCTTCGATGATGCCTTCCGCGATCAGGTCGCAGCGCACGATGCCGCCGAAGATGTTGACCAGAATCGCCTTCACGGCACTGTTGGAAAGGATCAGCTTGAATGCGGCCGTGACGCGTTCGGTGGTCGCACCACCGCCGACGTCGAGGAAGTTGGCCGGCGCGCCGCCATGCAGCTTGATGATGTCCATGGTGGCCATCGCCAGACCGGCACCGTTCACCATGCAGGCGATGTTACCGTCCAGCGAGACATAGTTGAGATCGTGTTCGCGCGCTTCGCTCTCGCGTGCGTCTTCCTGCGACGCGTCGCGCATGGCCGCCAGCTTTTCCTGACGGTAGAGCGCGTTGTCGTCGATGTTCACTTTCGCATCCAGCGCCAGCACCCGGCCATCCGTGGTGACGATGAGCGGATTCACTTCCAGCAGGCTGGCATCGCGCTCCATGAAGATGTGGTACATGCCCTTCACGATCTTGCTGAACGTCGCTTGCTGGGCCTTGTCGGTGATGCCGAGCCCGAACGCGAGTTCGCGCACCTGATAGGACTGGATGCCGGCGGCAGGATGGATCCAGACGCGGAAGATCTTCTCCGGCGTCTTGGCGGCGACTTCCTCAATGTCCATACCGCCCGCGGCGGAGGCCATGAACACCACCTGCTCGCGGCTGCGGTCCACCAGCACGGAAAGATACAGTTCGCGCGCGATGTCGGAGCCGGCTTCGACCAGCAGGGTCTTGATCGGCAGGCCTTCCGGGCCGGTCTGGTGCGTCACCAACTGGTGACCCAGCATGCCTTCGGCTGCAGTCTTGACCTCGTCAATGCTGCGGCACAATTTCACGCCGCCGGCCTTGCCACGGCCACCGGCGTGGACCTGGGCCTTGACCACCCAGAGGCTGCCGCCAAGGCGGCTGGCGGCCTGCACCGCTTCGGCGGCACTGGTGGCGGGACGTCCGTTGGGGACCGGGATGCCGTATTCTGAGAACAGCTGTTTTGCCTGATATTCGTGCAGGTTCATGGTGCGGGAGTTTCGGGATTGGGAGTGAGTACGCTATTTTGAAGCAAAGCCCCATGCTAAGCAAAGGCGAGGCCCCGGAGTGAACCCACACGTGCCGGTCGACAACGCAACTGTAACGCCCACTTCAGTGCCGGCTGCGGCCGCGCATGCGCTGCCGTGGCGTTTGCTGCGCCTGCTGAATCTGTTCCGCATGGTGGTGGGTGGCTCGGTAGTGGTGGTCTATTTCAGTGACACCGGTACCCGCCAGCTGGGCGCGCAAATACCGCATCTGTTCCTGTGGACCGGCATCGTCTATTTCTGTTTAAGCGCGTTCTCGAGTTTCACGGTGCGGGCGCAGCGTCCGGCACTCTCCTTGCAGATATACAGCCAGCTGACCATGGATATCGTGGCCGTAACGCTGCTGATACATGCCAGCGGTGGCACCAGCAGCGGCCTTGGCGGCCTGCTGTTCATCGCTATCGGTGTCAACAGCGTGATCCTGTCACGGCGCATGGGAATCGCGTTTGCCGCCTTTGCCACGCTTGCCATGCTCGGTGAACAGACCTTCACCGTGCTTTATGGTCCTTCGTCCACCGCGAGCTACATCCAGACCGGCATTATCGGCAGTGTGCTGTTCGTGGCGGCGTTGACTGGTTACGCGCTGGGACACCGGCTGCGGGAAAGCGAAGCGCTCGCCGAACGCCGCGGCATTGATCTCGAGAACCTCGCGCAGTTGAATGCGCAGATCATCCGCCGCATGCGCACCGGAATCGTGGTGGTGGATGAAGATAACCGGGTGCGTCTGGCCAACAATTCCGCATTGACGAGTTTCGGCGCGAGCCGCGCCGAGGGCTTACGACTGGATGCCTTGTCCGTGCGCCTTCAGCATGAGCTCGATAGTTGGCGCAACGATAGCTACCGGCGCAGTGTCACCGTGCGGGCCGCCGATGGACGGCCGCTGATCCCGCACTTCGCCCGCCTCGCACCGGACCGCACCTCGGTCGCACTCATCTTCCTGGAAGACGCCAGCCAGATGGCGGAACAGGTGGGACAGATGAAACTCGCGGCGCTGGGCCGGCTTACCGGCAGCATCGCGCACGAGGTCCGCAACCCGCTTGCGGCCATCAGCCATGCCAACCAGTTACTGGCAGAGTCGCCGCGGCTTGAAGCAGACGAACAACGGCTGACCGAGATCATCAACGAACACGCCCTGCGTATGGAACGGATGGTTGAAACCATCCTGCAGTTGTCCCGGCGCGATACCAGCCGCGCGGAAGAGATCGAACTCATGCAATGGCTGCGCGATTTCGCCAAGGAATTCCGCGAACGCCGCCAGCTTGCGGAAAGTACACTGGAGATACAGAACGAAGTCGCAGATGAGATCCGGGTGCGAGCGGACCCCGCGCATCTGCATCAGATCCTGTGGAATCTCAGCGAGAACTCATTACGCCATGGACAAGCAGCAGGTGACGGTGCCGCTACCGGCATCGAGTTCCGGGTGCTGGCCTCTACCAAACCGGGCAGGATCGAACTGGATATCCTGGATCGCGGACCCGGAGTACCGGCCGAGATCGCGGAACACATCTTCGAACCTTTTTATACTTCGAGTCCGCGCGGTACCGGGCTCGGGCTTTTCATCGCCCGCGAACTCTGCGAGTGTAATCATGCGCGGCTGGTATATGAGCCACGCGCGGGCGGTGGCAGTTGCTTCCGCATCCTCTTCAACACCCCGGAAGGCTGGTTCAGTTAACGATGAACACTCCTCTTGCACTGGTTGTCGATGACGAACCCGCGATCCGCGAGTTGCTGGCGCTGACACTGAAACGCATGGACATCGAGTGCGTGGAAGCCGGCACCCTGGCGGAGGCGCGGCGCTCCCTGCAAGCGCGGCCGGTGGACCTGTGCCTGACTGACATGAAACTGCCGGATGGCAGCGGCCTGGATCTGGTCAGTTACATCCAGCAACACATGTCGCAAGTGCCTGTCGCCGTCATCACCGCGCACGCCAATGTCGAATCCGCGGTGCAGGCATTGAAAAACGGTGCCTTCGATTTCGTCGCCAAACCGCTCGATATCGGCGCACTGCGCGCGCTCATCCAGACCGCTCTGCGCCTGCGCGAGAACAGCGACCCGAATGAAACCCGCGGCGGCACCTTCCTGCTCGGTCACTCGGAAGCGATCGAAGAGGTACGCGCGATGATCGCCAAGCTGGCTCGCAGCCAGGCGCCCGTCCACATCAGTGGCGACTCCGGTACCGGCAAGGAACTGGTGGCCCGCTTGATCCATGAGAATGGCCCGCGTGCAGACGCCCCGTTCGTGGCGGTGAACTGCGGTGCTATTCCCACCGAACTGATGGAGAGCGAATTCTTCGGGCACAAGAAAGGCAGTTTCACCGGCGCGGTAGCGGACAAGGAAGGCTTGTTCCAGAGTGCCCAGGGCGGAACCCTGTTCCTGGATGAAGTGGCAGAACTGCCGCTGCATATGCAGGTCAAATTGCTGCGGGTGATCCAGGAAAAAGCCATCCGCGCGGTGGGCGCTGCGCGCGAGGTCGCGGTGGATGTCCGCATCCTTTCCGCTACCCACCGCAAGCTTGCAGAACTGGTCCGTAACGGCCGCTTCCGCGAAGATCTGTTCTACCGCATCAACGTGATCGAATTACAGGTACCGGCCTTGCGCGAACGGCCTGACGATATCCCCTTGCTGGCGGATTACATCCTGAAACGGCTCGGACAAGCCCAGGCTCGCGCGCCATCGCATCTGGATGCGGGTGCCATCGCCCTGCTCCAGAGCTACGCCTTCCCCGGCAATGTCCGGGAGCTGGAAAACATCCTCGAACGCGCCCTGACCCTGGCCGAGGGCGATGTCATCCATGCTCGTGATATCCATCTCCGTAACCACGCTGAAGAAGATGAGCCCCCCCTATCCAGCCTCATGGAATCCCAACCGCTTGGCAGCGTCCTGGGCGACGTGGAAAAAGAAGCTATCCGCAAGGCCCTGGAACAGACCCGCTACAACAAAACCGCCGCGGCCAAATTGCTGGGTATGAGCTTCCGGCAACTGCGTTACCGGATCAAGAAGCTCGGTCTGGAGTAGGTAGCGACGCCGGGGGAGTGCAGTGAGGCCACCTGATGCGCTGACTGACACATTGGCTGACAAGTTTTGTCATTATTTGCCCAATTTGTCCGGGCAGCGATAACAGTAGATTCAGGGATAAGCTGAGCGGGAACCCCGCAAGTGCCTGGATATACTGACTTGGCATGAAGCTTGCTTACTGTTCTAATACGGATGGACGTAACTATCCGTGTTTTTCCAACCCTAGGGAGTTTTAACCATGAAATCAATGCAAAAGGGTTTTACCCTTATCGAATTGATGATCGTGATCGCGATCATCGGCATCCTGGCGGCCATCGCAATTCCGGCCTACCAGGATTACATCGCCAAGTCGCAGGTAGCGGAGGTGTTCAGCCTGACCGATGGTCTGAAGACCGACATCGCTACTACGTACGGTCAGAACGGCGCCTGCCCACATAACGGGAGCTTCGGCATTCCGGCGGCTGGCAGCATCAAAGGCAAGTATGTCGCATCCGTCACGTTAGGCGGCACCGCCCCGAACTGCACAATGACTGCAGCAATGCAACCTTCCGGTGTTAACAAAAATATCCAGAGTGACACCGTAATCATCACCATGTACGACAATGGTGGGTCGGAGAGCTGGGACTGTTCAGCGCCCGTCATGAAGCAGAAGTACCTGCCGTCTTCTTGCGTGGGACAGCCGTAAACCCTGAAGAATATTCCCCGCTTGGTAACAAGCTGATACAGCTTGTCTTCCGGCGAAGGAATCTAACTCAAGGCGTAAGCACTTAGCCTTCGCAAACCGGATACAGGGTAGCCTGTATCCGGTTTTTTTTGCCCTGACTTACTCCACTCCGGTAAAGTGCATCGATGCGACTCCCTCCTCGCCCCAGTTTCCAACGCCTCTGGCCAATATCACTGATTGCTGTATTTGTGTTGGCTTTTCTGATCTACCTGCCAGGCTTGCAAGGTCCGTTCGTCTTCGATGACTACGTCAATATCGTGCAGAACGCCAGCCTCAATCTGCCCGACCTCTCCTGGCACGCATTGCTGGATGCCGCATTCTCGATTAACGCCGGGCCATTAAGGCGTCCGGTAAGCATGCTGACGTTCGCACTCAATCGCTATTACTTCGGCATTGAACCCTACTCGTTCAAACTGGTGAACCTGCTGATACACCTGGCCAACGGCGCGCTCGTATTCCTGTTGCTGCGCCGGCTGCTCGTCGCTTACCGACAATTGCACGCGCCGCAGCTTACCCGGCAATCGCTCGAATGGCTGGCGCTAATCGTCGGCACGTTGTGGCTGGTACATCCGCTGAACCTCACGGCCATCCTGTACGTGGTGCAACGCGAGACGAGCTTGTCCGCGCTATTCGTACTGGCGGGCATGAATGTTTACGTCTGGGCACGTTTACGCGAGTTGAACAACCGGCCGGCAAGCGCGTGGTTATTTGCCGGTACAGGATTATTCGGCGCGCTGGCCGTACTCAGCAAGGAATCCGGAGCCTTGATGCCTTGTTACATGCTGGCGATCGAGTCTGCAATTTTCCGGTTTCGGTGCCCGACGCGCCGAGGCACCTGGACAGTCGCCGGGTTTTATCTGCTGTTCCTGATCGTGCCTGGCCTGTTGGGGCTGCTCTGGATTTTCGGGCTGGGCCATGCGGGGATACTCAGTTACGCTGGCCGCGATTTCACCTTGCCGGAACGCCTGCTGACCGAAACCCGTGTGGTCTGGCTCTATATTTTCTGGACACTGTTACCGCGCATCAGCAGCCTGAGCCTGTACCACGACGACATTCCGTTGTCGCACGATCTCCTGCATCCATGGACCACCCTGCCGGCTTGTGCAGGGCTCCTGGCGCTTGTCGCGTTGGCGATCGCCGTGCGTCGCCGGCACCCGCTCGTCACACTCGGTATTGCCTGGTTCTTTGCCGGACAGTTGATGGAATCCACCGTCTTTCCACTGCAGATCGCCTTTGAACACCGTAATTACCTGGCCGATCTGGGTCCACTGCTGGCTGCAATGTCGCTGGTCGTCCCGCTGAAACCCGACGCGCAAATGCAGAAACTCCGTTGCACATTCTGTGTACTACTGATTGTGGCGTTCGCTGGTGTTACTCTGCAGCGAGCCTGGAACTGGCGCAATCCGTTGAGCTTTGCCGAAAGTGAAGCCGACTACCATCCCGGTTCACCCTATGCGACGTATGAACTTGGCCAGGTCTATGCCAATTTGACACTGGCCGGCCATCCTGATTTGCTCCCCAAGACCCGTACCGCGCTGGAGCATTCCTTGTCGCTGCCTGATACGAGCGTAATCGCCGGCACCACGCTGGCCATGGTGGAGAGCCAGCTCGCACACAAAACCAGCCCCGATCTGTTCGCACGTATGGCGGAAATACTGCGTACCGGACACATCGGTTCGTCCGATACCACCGGCCTTTACAGCCTGGTGGGATGCTACACCCACGCTCATTGCACACTTTCGCCTGACCAACTTGACCTCCTGTTCGACGCCGCATTCGCTAATCCGCACCTGCCCACAACGCCCGGTGTCGCCGCCGACTTGCACGTCATTTATGGGAATTATCTGGCGGGGGGCACACCACGCCGACTCGAAGCCGCACGTCAGCAGATGCTCGAGGCCGTCGAATTGGTTCCGGGTGAACCGCAATATCATATCAACGTGGTAACCCTTGATCTCGCCATGGAAAATGCCACGCTGGCCACACAGGACCTGAAAGCGGTTGAGCATCTCAATCGTTTCGGACGGCTCGACGATGCCATCTCGGAAATGGAAACCGAACTGGCTCGTCTCAAGGCCGATCAACAGGCAGCAAAATCCAAGCTACGGAAACGTTCCAAGCATGAAAATTGATTGGTCAGTTCAACTGGACACGCGCCGCTGGGCACCTCTCGGTGTATTGCTGATTGCGATGCTCGTTTGTCTGGCGATTTACTGGCCCTCCCTAAAGGGACCGATGCTGTACGACGATTTTCCGCAACTCGGACGCTTCTTTAACCAACCTGCCGGCCATGCCCCTGGTCTCGGTGAGGTCCTGATGAGCAACAGCGGGCCGCTGGGACGTCCAGTCTCGATGCTTACGTTCTGGATAAACAGCGTACTCACACCGGACGATCTTGCGGCCTGGAAACTAACCAATCTCTTCATCCAT
Source organism: Gammaproteobacteria bacterium (assembly GCA_050739495.1). Lineage (GTDB taxonomy): Bacteria > Pseudomonadota > Gammaproteobacteria > Natronospirales > REEB76 > DASSKW01. The sequence goes on from JBOIBL010000287.1 coordinate 8,781, forward strand.
ATTCTGTGTGGTCTGCTAGCGGGTTTGCTGGCAATGGAATTGTTCGATGCCGCAGGCAGTGATCGTGGCATAGCACCCCGCTATCTCGGTGCATTCGTCGGCATCGTCTGGCTGCTGCACCCGCTGCAGGTCAGTGCTGTACTCTACACGGTGCAACGTATGACCCAGCTGGCGGCGCTGTTCAGTTTCGCGGGGCTGTATGCCTACGCGCGTGCCCGGAGGCAACTAGCGTCGGCCAGCTTGACGCGCACAGCGGCGGGCTTGGTTATGCTGAGTGTCGCAACAATACTCGCCGTGTTATCGAAGGAAAATGGCCTGTTGCTGCCGTTTCTCGCTCTTGCAGTCGAAGTATTGCTGTTTCACGGCGCCGGTACACGTGCCGTTTCGCGCGTGGTCAAATGTTATTTCGGCAGTATCGTGCTGCTGGCGGTAGCCGCCACTGCACTTGCGTTTGCGCTGAAACCGAATCTTCTGATTGGCAGCTACGCGTTCCGCAATTTCACTCTGCCGCAACGCCTGCTGAGCGAACCGCGTATCCTGTTTGACTATCTCGGGATGCTGTTGTTTCCGATACCCGGCAGCATGGGGTTTTTCCACGACGACGTCGCGCTTTCCACGGGCCTGTTGCATCCGGTCACGACACTGTTGTCGCTGTTCGGACTAACGGCACTGGCAGCATCGGCCTGGTTGGCGCGCAAGCGTTTCCCGTTGTATGCACTGGGTGTGGCGTTCTTCCTGATCGGACAGTCCATGGAGTCATCGTTCATCGCGCTCAAGCTGATGTTTGAACACCGCAATTATCTGCCCAGTTTTGGTGTGTTCCTCGGTATCACCGATCTTGCAGCCTGGTCGCTGGCCAGATGCCCTCCGGTCCTGCGTACTGTACTGACTGGCGCCGCAATCCTCAGCCTATTGGTCCTGCTCGCAGTACGCGTCGCGCACTGGTCATCTGGCTTGAGTTTTTACGCGGCGGCTGCAATCGCACATCCGAATTCGGACGGCGCGATTTCCGGTCTGGCGCAAGCTTATCTCGATGCAGGCAAGCCCGAATTGGCGTTGCAGGCACTTTCCGGTCACACCAGTCTCGGCACGCAGCTCCAACGCGCTTATATCGAATGCAAAATGCGCGGCAGCCTGCCAAACACACAACTCGATCGCCTGGCGGACAATCCACTGCCACACCTCGACACCTATCCCGTCAGCGGACTGACATTGCTCGGTGCACTCGGAATTGAGAATCACTGCCGATTCGATGACGTTGCCTATAGCCGCCTGATTGACCGGGCAGCAGCACTTGACACCACTGGACCAACTTGGCGTTACATGCTCTATATATACAGCGGTTATTATCATCAGCGGCTGCATCAACTCGAACCAGCTATCGCAGCCATGCGAGCTGCGCATCGCATATCTCCGGACACACCCATACCGCTGATCCTCTCGGCCCGCTGGTATCTGGAAGCGGGCGAGCCGGTACAGGCCGACAACCAACTCCAGCAGGCTCTGCATGTCGATCAAGAACACCACGCCGGTTTCGCCAACGATATCGCGCAACTTCAAGGACAAATCAAAAAAAGCACTGACAAATCTTCCCCGACGAAACCACAGTGAACAGTCATTTACGTTATGCTTTGCTGACCATACATAAATACCGATAGCCATGTCCATTTTGAAACCTGATCTCAGCATCATCCTGCCCGCCAACAACGAGGCAGAAGCGCTGCCAGGTGTACTCACTGGTTTAAAATCATTATTTCCCGATGCAGAGCTCATCGTGGTCGACGATGGTTCCAGCGACGCCACTGCCCAGCTTGCCGAGGCCGGCGGCGCCAATGTCATCCGGCATCGTTACCCGACCGGTAATGGAGCCGCAATCAAGTCCGGAGCCCGGGCCGCACGCGGCAAGACCCTGATTTTCATGGATGCGGACGGCCAACACAGCGCCGAAGATGCACAACGCTTGCTGGCTATGCTGGATAGTGGTTATGACATGGTGGTCGGCGCGCGTGACGGTGCTTCGCAGGCCTCCCTGGGACGCAAACTGGCCAATGGCTTCTATAACAAGCTGGCAAGCTGGATCGTCGGTCACCGGATCGCCGATCTGACATCCGGATTCCGGGCCGTCGATGCGGTGAAATTCCGCGAATTCATCTACCTGCTGCCCAACGGGTTTTCTTATCCCACGACCTCCACCATGGCTTTCTTCCGTGCTGGCTACCATGTGGCTTACGCTCCCATCGTGGCACAAAAACGCAAGGGCAAAAGCCATATTCGTCCGTTCCAGGACGGGCTGCGCTTCCTGCTTATTATCTTCAGGATCGGGACCCTCTATTCACCGCTCAAGCTATTCCTGCCGTTCAGCCTGGCCTTCTTCCTGACCGGCCTTGGCTACTATTTCTACACTCTCCTTACTGCCCATCGCTTCACGAACATGAGTGCCTTGTTGTTCATCACGGCGATTCTGGTATTTCTGATCGGACTGGTCTCAGAGCAGATCACCAACCTGATATACCGGCCCCAAAGCTGAACCGCGGCCGTCCCAGCCCCCGGGGCCATGATTTCAGGTGTCTCATCAGGTTCCAACGGCAGGCCCCCGCTATAGTTGGACAATCCGGGGGTATACACTACTATTTAGCAGGCGAGGAACCGCCCGCCGGGCTCCCACGAGGTCCAGGACAGGAATATGGCAACTACTTCCGTCAGAACAGGTTTGACCGGATTACCACGCCGGCTGGTGGCCGACGGATTGCTTGATGAGGCAACGGCAGCCGATGCGCAGCGCGATGCCGTCAAGGAAAAGATGCTGCTGGTCAGCTATCTGGTCCGCAACAAGAAACTCGATGCGCGCGCCGTCGCCAATGCCGCTGCAGAAGAATTCGGCGTGCCGATCGTGGATCTCGATGCCATGGACATGACCCAGGCGCCGCTCAAGGATGTCGAGCCCAGCCTGATCGAAAAGCACCATGCGCTGCCGTTGTACCGCCGCGGGCGCAAGCTGTTCGTCGGCGTGTCCGATCCGACCAACTTGCAGGCGCTGGACGAGATCAAGTTCAAGACCGGTCTGATCGTGGAAGCGGTGGTGGTCGAGGAAACCAAACTGGCACGCGCAATCGAAAAAGCCGTGCAAGCCATGGACACCTCGATGAAGGATCTCGCCGATGAGGACCTCGGCGACCTGGATATCTCCGCTGGAGATGATGAACCCGCAGGCGGCGATGTATCGTCGGCCGACATCGATGACGCGCCAGTCGTGAAATTCGTCAACAAGGTGCTGCTGGATGCCATCAACAAAGGTGCATCCGATATCCATTTCGAGCCTTATGAAACCTATTACCGGGTGCGCTTCCGCCAGGATGGCATGCTGCGCGCTGTGGTCCAGCCACCGCTCGCACTCGGCCCCAAGATTGCGGCCCGCCTCAAGGTGATGGCACGGCTCGATATTTCCGAGCGCCGTATCCCGCAGGACGGTCGCGTCAAACTGAGACTGTCCAAGACCCGCGCCATCGACTTCCGCATGAACACCTGCCCGACCCTGTGGGGCGAGAAGATCGTGATGCGTATCCTCGATCCGTCCAGTGCCAAACTCGGTATTGATG
>JBOIBL010000288.1:0-3852 GCA_050739495.1 Gammaproteobacteria bacterium
GCATCGAGTATAGCGCAGCGTCCGGCCGGGTTTTTCACGGGGAATTTGCCCTGTTTCCGCGTCGAATCGGCGTATCGGTTTGGCAATCTGTGTCGCAAGCGCGTATAATCGCCAGAATGAAAGACGAGAAACCAGTCCAGAAACCACCCGTACTGAAGCCGCATCACAGCCAGTTTTCGAAGCAGCAGCGTCGCACTTTCGACGACGTCATGAAGAAGCTGCTCGACAAACCTGCGCAATCGCCGTCCAATCGCGCGAACTGATTATCTGGCATCGCCAGCGGTGAATCTTTTGCTGCCTGTGAAACAGGCGGCAGGTTTGCCGTGCCCCGGTTCCCCCTTCTTTGAGAAAGGCGGTGCGATTTGCCATGCCGCGCTTCTCCCTCCTTTGAAAAAGGAGGGCAGGGGAGGATTTGTAAATCCGAATCCCTGTGCAACCCCTATTTGCAAAGGAGGAAACAGTTCTGGAGTCAGCAAAGGTTTGCCAATCTACCCTGGAAGCAGGGAATTCATGCAAATGTTCCGGAAATCCGTTGACACATCCGGCAAGCAGGGCTAGCATCCGCGCCGGTCTCGCAACCGGAGGACGCCCAGTGGGCAGTTGCAGTTGTAGTCGCAAATATCCATCAGGAACCGGTCTGGCCGGTTTCGCGTCCCCCGCCTGACCTTCAAACTCTTAGCGCGGGATGCGTGCCGCCAGGCATGAAGCAAGCAACCGCGTGGTCAAACACACATCTCGTCGAGAATCTGCCTGATCCGCGTCGCTGACGATGTTCCTGATCTCATTAGGGATTAAGGTACAGCCGTGGAATTGAAAGTATTCGGTAATCTGCTGCGGGTAAGCGGGCTCGGCCAAACCGGGCCTTCGAATGGTGAGCGCGCGCGTGCCAGTGGCCGCGCGGCTGCGCGCCTGATGGAAGTCAGCCGCATGGGTGCCGAAGAGGCACTCAGCCAGTTCGATACCAGCATCCAGGGCCTGCTCGAATCCGATGCCGAGATGCGGCTCGAAGAGCACGGCCCGAACACGGTTGCCAGCGACAACAAGCCGGGATTCCTGCGGCAACTGCTGACGCGGTTGGCGAATCCACTCAATCTTCTGCTGCTGATCCTGTCCGGGATGTCGCTGTTCATCGGTGATCTGGATGCGGCCACCATCATCTTCAGCATGGTGGTGTTGTCGGTGGGGCTGTCCTGGTTCCAGGAATCCCGTTCCAATGATGCCGCCGAGAAACTGAACGAGATGGTGGAGACCACCATCGAAGTACTGCGGCGCGAAGAACTGGAACCCATAGACGAAGACCCCTCCGGTGAAGATGATCCGGAGCAGGAGAATCGTCCGCAAACGCGACCGGTACGCAAACTGGTGCCACTGGATGAGCTGGTGCCCGGTGACCTGGTGCAGTTATCCGCCGGTGACATGATTCCGGCGGACCTGCGCCTGCTTTCCGCCAAGGATCTGTTCATCAACCAGGCGGCGCTTACCGGCGAGTCCATGCCGGTGGAAAAAGCCGCGGCGGTGTGGGAACAGGCCGGCAGCAATCCGCTCGAAGTCGGCAACCTGTGTTTCATGGGCACCAACGTGGTGAGCGGCACCGCCATCGCGCTGGTGGCCATGACGGGCAGAGAGACCTATTTCGGTTCTCTGGCGCACACCCTTGGCGAAGATCGCGTACAAACCAGTTTTGACCGTGGTATCAACCGTTTCACTTGGCTGATGATCCGTTTCATGCTGGTGATGGCGCCATTGGTCTTTCTCATCAACGGCTTTACCAAAGGCGATTGGTTGGAAGCGTTCCTGTTCGCCTTGTCGGTGGCGGTGGGACTGACGCCGGAGATGCTGCCGGTGATCGTCACTACCAACCTTGCCAAGGGCGCGCTTGCCATGTCGCGCAAGAAGGTCATCGTCAAGCGGCTCAATTCGATACAGAATTTTGGCGCCATGGACGTGCTGTGCACGGACAAGACCGGCACCCTGACCCAGGACAAGGTGTTCCTTGAAAAGCACGTCGATATTCTCGGTAACGACAACGACCGGGTGCTCGAACTGGCATACTTGAACAGCTATTACCAATCCGGCCTGCGTAACCTGCTGGATGTGGCGGTGCTCGAGAAAACCGAAGTCCGTGCCGCACTGAATCCGGACGAGGATTATCGCAAGGTCGACGAGATACCGTTCGATTTTCAGCGCCGCCGCATGTCGGTGGTGGTGGAAGAGGAGCACGAGCGGCATCTGCTGATCTGCAAGGGCGCGGTCGAGGAAATCTTCAGTATTTGTTCGCAGAGCGAGATTGACGACCAGCGCCAGCCCTTGACGATGGATGACTACGACCGCCTGCGTGAAGTGACGCGCGCGCTGAACGATGACGGGTTCCGCGTGATCGCGGTCGCCTACAAGGAAATCGACGATCCACGTCGCTTCTATTCACGCGCCGATGAATCCGACCTGATCCTGGTCGGGTATATCGCGTTCCTGGATCCGCCCAAGGAAAGCACCGCGCAGGCGATCGCCATGCTGCATCAGCATGGTGTGCGGGTGAAAGTGCTGACCGGCGACAACGATGCCGTGACGCGCAAGATCTGTTCGCAGGTCGGTATGGAAGTGGACCGTATCGTACTGGGCAGCGATCTGGAACGCATGAACGATGCCGCATTGGCACTGGCCGTCGAGGAAGTGGATGTGTTCGCGAAACTCTCCCCGGAGCAGAAGGCGCGGGTGATCGGCGCATTGCGCGAACACGGACACGTGGTCGGATTTCTGGGCGACGGTATCAACGATGGCCCGGCGTTGAAGGCAGCGGATGTGGGTATCTCGGTGGATACGGCCGTGGATATTGCCAAGGAGTCTGCGGATATCATTCTGCTGGAAAAGAGTCTGATGGTGCTGGAAGAAGGGATCATCGAGGGTCGTAAAATCTTCGGCAACATTATCAAGTACGTGAAGATGGGTGCGAGTTCCAACTTCGGTAACATGTTCAGTGTACTCGGTGCCAGCGTGTTCCTGCCATTTTTACCGATGGCACCGATCCAGATCTTGGTGAATAATCTGCTGTACGATTTTTCGCAGACCGCGATTCCGACCGATAACGTGGACCCGGAATACGTGCAGTCACCACGACAATGGGATATTCGCAATATCGGGCGTTTCATGCTCACGGTTGGGCCGCTCAGTTCCGTATTCGATTATGTGACTTTCGGCGTGTTGATCCTGTTCTTCAATGGCTGGCATGAACCGGCGACCTTCCAGACCGGCTGGTTCCTGGAGTCCTTGCTGTCCCAGACCCTGATCGTGCATGTGATACGCACCGGAAGGATTCCGTTCGTGCAGAGCCGGCCAAGCTGGCCGTTGCTGGCGACCACATTCATCATCTGTGCCATCGGCGTGTGGCTGCCGTTCAGCGGGCTTGCGCATGGCTTCGGACTGACACCGTTGCCGAAGTTGTACATGGCGATCTTGCCGCTGATCATCATCGGCTACATCACATTGACGCAGTGGGCCAAGTCGCGGCTGATCCGGCGTTTCGGTCTGAACTGAAAGCTTCCGTTGGAACTATCCCGATGTTTGGCGGTCACTAGACTGTCATGTTAGTCTTGCGCTGCCTGATGCCTGTAAAAATGCGAAGCGGGACCCATTGAGCCAGACCGGAATGATGAGCGCAGTTTCCACCTTACATAAAGATATCTTGCCGTCGGTCCGGCAGGCGCCCTGGCGCCGATTGCTGGTGGCGTTAGCGCTGATCTGTGTGGTCGGTGTCTATTCCATCGAGCTGACCCACGATCACAAGACGCTGGCCAGCGAACTGGCCTGCCCGGTCTGCCACGTCATGGCGCATGGTGCGCCGAACCTGTTCAAACC
>JBOIBL010000289.1:0-4451 GCA_050739495.1 Gammaproteobacteria bacterium
ACGCATCAGCACATCCACTTCGCGTTCATCATATTGACCCGGGGTACGGATCACCGTGACCAAAGCGGAAAAGAATTCGCCGTCGTTGACCTGCGTGATACGGGCACGGTCACCGCCTTCGACCAACACCTTCACAGTGCCATCAGGGAGCTTCAGCAATTGCAGGATGGTGGACAAAGCGCCGACGCGGTAGATGTCTTTCTCTGCGGGATCGTCCACTTCGGGACTCTTCTGCGCGACCAGCAATATCTGCTTGCCGGCCTGCATTCCATGATCCAATGCCCTGATGGATTTATCACGCCCGACAAACAACGGGATGACCATGTGCGGATAGACCACTACGTCACGCAACGGTAATACCGGCACCAGCATGGGCTGGCCTTCTAATAAATCAGTCTGGCTGGTTTCGCGTGTCACGCGGGTTCCTCAGGGCATCAGTGATTGGGATGGTAAAGCTCACGGCCCCGGCAGGGCTACAGCTAACATCATGAGGACGAACGCGCCGGCTTTCAATACCGGCGACGTTCATTTAGTCAATCATTTGAGGATACGGCACGAGGTTTGGTGTCGCGCTCATAGATTATGTAAGGCCGGGTATCACCTCCGATCACCGCCTCGTCGATCACGACCTTGGAGACATGCTCCATGGAGGGCAGGTCATACATGGTATCGAGCAATACATGCTCCATGATGGTGCGCAAGCCGCGCGCCCCAGTCTTGCGTTCCATGGCTTTACGGGCAGCAGTCCGCAGGGCATCTTCCCTGAATTCCAGTTCACAGCCTTCCATGTCGAACAGTTTCTGATACTGCTTGGTGATCGCGTTCTTGGGCTCGGTGAGAATCCGAACCAGCGCGCTCTCATCCAATTCGTCCAACGTCGCCACCACCGGCAGACGGCCGACGAATTCCGGAATCAGACCGAAGCGGATCAGATCTTCCGGTTCAACATCATGCAGTACCTCGCCCACGTTCTTGATCTCGCTCTGGCCCTTTACCTCAGCCATGAAGCCGATACCGCTTTTCTCGGTACGGTGACGGATTATCTTTTCGAGCCCGGCAAAGGCACCGCCACAGATAAACAGGATGTTGCTGGTATCGACTTGCAGGAATTCCTGCTGCGGATGTTTGCGTCCACCTTGCGGCGGCACCGACGCGACCGTGCCTTCGATCAGTTTCAGCAAGGCCTGTTGTACGCCCTCACCGGATACGTCGCGGGTAATGGACGGGTTATCTGATTTACGCGAGATCTTGTCGATCTCATCTATATAGACGATGCCGGTCTGGGCCTTTTCGACATCGTAATCGCATTTCTGCAACAGTTTCTGGATGATGTTCTCGACATCCTCGCCGACGTAACCGGCCTCAGTCAGCGTGGTGGCATCGGCGATCGTGAATGGCACATTCAGCATGCGAGCAAGGGTTTCGGCCAACAGTGTCTTGCCGGAACCGGTAGGACCGATCAGCAGAATGTTGCTCTTGGAAAGTTCGACTTCATCCTTGTTGTGCGTGTTACGCACTTCCAGACGCTTGTAGTGGTTATAAACGGCCACTGCGAGAATCTTCTTGGCGCTTTCCTGACCGATGACGTACTGATCCAAGACCGTCTTGATTTCCTGCGGGCGCGGCAATTTGTTGTGCGCAGTCTGCGCCTGCTCCTGCATCTCCTCGCGGATGATGTCATTGCAAAGCTCGACACACTCATCGCACACATACACTGACGGACCAGCGATCAGTTTGCGCACTTCATGCTGGCTCTTGCCACAGAAAGAGCAATACAGCAGCTTGCCGCTGTCTTCGCCTTTGCTGCGTGTCTCGTCTGCCATCAGTCTCTACCTCAAAACCCGCTTGGGAACACTATGGGGACTTTCTCGGCCCGCTTCAATACCCGTCAGGCCTTGGCCGGCGTCAGGCGCTTGTCGAGCACTGAATCGATCAGCCCGTAGCTGACCGCCTCCTGGCCACTCATGAAGCGGTCCCGGTCGGTGTCCTTCAGTATCTGGTCCATGCTCTGGCCGGTGTGCTTCACGAAAATCTCGTTCAGGCGCTCCCGCAGGTAGAGTATTTCCTTGGCCTGGATCTCGATATCCGAAGCCTGGCCCTGGGCACCGCCATGGGGCTGGTGAATCATGATGCGGGAATGCGGCAGGCTGTAGCGCTTGCCCTTGGCCCCGCCGGCCAGCAGCAGCGAACCCATGCTGGCAGCCTGCCCCACACAGATAGTCGAAACGTCCGGTTTGACGAACTGCATGGTGTCATAGATAGCGAGGCCGGCAGTCACGACACCGCCCGGCGAATTGATATAGACGCTGATGTCCTTGTCCGGGTTCTCGGATTCCAGAAACAGCAATTGGGCCACCACCACATTGGCGACAAAATCATCGATCGCCCCCACGATGAACACCACCCGCTCCTTGAGGAGACGTGAATAGATATCGTAGGAGCGCTCGCCCCGCGCGGTCTGCTCGACCACGATGGGTACCAGATTAAGTGCTTGGGTTTCCCGGGAATCTGTCATTTTAAGTGCCGCCTTCAGTGTTGATGCTGGTGCTCGTCGAAGTGCATGAGTTCCTTGAAACTGGTCGGCTTATCGGTCACGGCAGCCTTGCCGACTACCCAATCGACCGCCTGGTCCTCCAGCACCACGGATTCCAACTGCCGCATGGCGGTCGCATTCGAACGAAGGCTGCGCAGTGCCTCGCCCGGATTACTGTAGTCCGAGGCCATACGCTCCATCCGTTCCTCAACCTGCTTCTCGTCCACCCGCAGCTGCTGGTTGTTGATGATCTCACCGATGATCAAGCCCAAGCTGACCCGGCGCCGGGCCTGTTCCTCGAACAAGTCACGCGGCAATTCGGACGCTTTCTTCTCGTCCCGGATGCCCATCCGCGTCAACGCATCCTGCTTCAGACGCTCGATTTCCTCATCCACCATGGTGGCGGGTAAATCCAGCGAATTTGCTGCCAGCAACGCTTCCAGGACCTGATCCTTGAGCTTGCGCTGGATGGTATCGGCCATCTCCCGGCGCATGTTGTCACTCACTTCGGCACGCAGTTTTGCGATACCGCCTTCGGTGATGCCGAAACTCTTGCAGAAATCATCATCCAGTTCCGGCAGCTTCCTGCCTTCCACCCGATGCGCCTTGACCTTGAAGCGAGCGGTTTTGCCGGCCACTTCCTTCGCCTGATAATCTTCGGGGAAACGCACATCGAACTCGCGTTCTTCACCGGCGGCAATGCCCATCAGGCCCTGTTCAAAGTCTTCGAGCATCCGGCCGGCGCCGAGTTCCACCAGGGCCTTGTCTCCCTTGCCACCGGCAAACGGCTGACCGTCAATGCTGCCGTCGAAATCCACCTGCACCCGGTCACCCTGGGCGGCAGGACGTTCCACGGTTTCCCAATCTGCACGCTGAGTGCGCAGATTCTCGACCATCGCATCGATATCCGATTCCTGCACTTCGGCCACCGGGCGTTCCAGTTTGACGCCATCCAGGCCCTGCAGCTTGAATTCGGGATAAACCTCGAAAATGGCCGTGAATTCCAGATCCTTGCCCGGCGCATCGTTCACGGAATCGATCCTCGGTCCACCGGCGGGACTGAGCTTTTCCTGTGCGAAGGCATCGCTGCAACTGCTCTGTAGCAGGTCAGTTACCACTTCGGAGCGTACCTGTTCGCCGAAACGTTTCTTGACGACATCGAACGGAATCTTCCCGGGACGGAAGCCGTTCAATTTGACGCGCTTGCCGAGCGTCCGCAGACGCTCTTCCACTTCGCGTTCGACGCGCTCTGCGGGAACCTGAACCTTCATACGGCGCTCAAGGCCGCTCGTCTTTTCGATTGAAACCTGCATGGACCTGCCTACCTCGTGAATCAGAATTCAATAAACCAGCCACCACGGCCGCGTATCAGAAATTTGGTGCGAAAGGAGAGACTCGAACTCTCACGGGTTACCCCACTGGTACCTAAAACCAGCGCGTCTACCAGTTCCGCCACTTTCGCTGCATTCCCCCCGCTACGCATCAGGAGCCGGGTATTGGTTATTTTATATAAATAAATCAATGGGTTAATGGGAAACCGCTGCGCTACGCATGATGGCGGAAACAGTCTCCTTAAGCATTATACAGGGTCTAGAGGAGACCTAATATGAGCTTCTGTATGTACGGCCAGTCAAAGGAATACTTCCGGATCTACCGGCCAGATACCGAACCGGACCGATCAGGAATCAGCTAGAGAGTGTTTCAGAAGTGGTGGGCGGTGCAGGGTCCACCGCATGCGGCGGACGGGCAGACAGGACATCGGCCCTGGACTTTCTGGCGCAGCACGAAGCGCAGCCGTAAAGCGAGCCGCAGGTTCGAATCCGGGACGCGGTTATCCGGTTCGTTCGACTGCTGATGAGAGTGGGAACGCCGAGGAAAAATGGTGGGCCGTGTAGGATTCGAACCTACGACCTACTGA
>JBOIBL010000290.1:0-7800 GCA_050739495.1 Gammaproteobacteria bacterium
CGGTAGCAAGGGCGCGCGTCTCACCACGCACATCAGTATCCCGTCACGTTATCTGGTGTACCTGCCTGCCGGACGGAATATCGGTTTGTCCACGCGCATCGAAGACGAGACCGAGCGCGAACGGCTGCGCGAATTGCTGGCCGCGTTCGCGCCTTCGGTAGCGGAAGGTGGCTACATCGTGCGTACCGCCGGCGAAGGTGCGCAACCGGAAGCATTACGGGCCGACATGCTGTTCCTGAACAAGCTTTGGGAAGCGATCCATCAGCACGCCGTCAATGCGAAGCCGGGCGAACTCGTGCACGAAGATCTGCCGCTCGCAGTGCGCATCCTGCGCGATCTGTTCGGCACCGAAGTCGAACAGGTACGGGTAGATTCAGCTGAAGCTTATATGCGGATTCGTGGCTTCGCCGAGATGTTCGTGCCGGCCATGGCGCCACGCATCGAACAGTACACCGGCGCACGTTCCATCTTCGAACTCTACGGGATCGAGGATGAGATCCAGAAAGCGCTGGAGCGCAAGGTACAACTCAAGTCCGGGGGTTACCTGATTCTGGATCAGACCGAAGCGATGACCGCCATCGACGTGAACACCGGCGCTTATGTCGGTCATCGCAATCTCGAAGAGACGATCCTCAAGACCAATCTCGAAGCTACCCAGGCCATCGCCCGTCAGCTCAGGTTGCGCAACCTGGGCGGTATCATCATCATCGATTTCATCGATATGCATCAGGACGATCACAAGCAGCTGGTGCTGCAAGCTCTGGAGGAAGCGCTGGCGAAAGACCATGCCAAGACCCAGGTCAGCGAGGTTTCTGCATTGGGCCTGGTCGAGATGACCCGCAAGCGCACGCGCGAAAGTCTGGAACATGTGTTGTGCATGCCTTGTCCTACCTGTCAGGGGCGTGGTTCGCTGAAGACCCCCGAGACCGTGTGCTACGACATCTTTCGCGAAGTCGTGCGTGTTACCCGGCAGTTCAATGTCCAGGAGTTGCGGGTACTGGCGGCGCAGGCGGTGGTGGATCTGCTGCTGGACGAGGAGTCCGCCTGGTTGGCGGAACTGGAGACCCAGATCGGCAAGCCGATCCGTCTGCAGACGGAAGCGATGTATAACCAGGAGCAGTTCGATGTCGTTCCGATGTAAGCAGAGATATTGCCGGTGAAGACCTGGCAACGTCGATTATGGAAAGGATTCGCGGCCGCATTTGCGGCGTTGGTGATCGCGCTTGCGACCCTGATAGGCGTGTTCCGTCTGTTTGCTCCGCTGGTGCCGAGCTATCGTGCGGAAGTTGAACGCTGGGCGGCGCATGCCCTCGAGCGTCCAGTGAGTATTGCCGGAATGGGTGCGCGATGGGATTGGTATGGTCCCGAGATCACACTGAATAACGTCAAGCTTTATTCCCATGACGGCAAATACGTTGTCATCACCGCACGTGAGATCCGTCTCGGAGTAACCCTGCGAGCATTGTTGCACGGAAGTTTTTCCGCTCCGAGTCGCATCACCTTGATAGAACCACAACTGGGTGTGGTGCGTGATTCCGATGGAAATTACAACGTGCGTGGTTTCGGTGGCAAGAACGGCCAGGTACGACAGATCGATTGGCGCAGTACCCTCGATGATGCATTCAAGCAGTCTGCCGAAATCATGATACGTGACGGCAGCGTGACTTTGCTGGATATGCGCCGCCGTGCCACGCCGTTTGTCTTCAGTGGTGTAGATGTCAAACTCGACAATGCAGCAGATAGCCATGGCGTCTCCGGCAAACTGCAGTTGCCAAGCGCGTTCGGACGCACGCTGGCGTTCGATGCCAGCGTCGAAGGCGAAGGAGTGCATCCGGCAGCCTGGCAATGGCGCACGAGTATCGACGGTGTCGGTCTGGATGTACCGCAGTTGCTGTCTTACTGGCCGCAATACCAGAATCGGTTTGCGGATGGTTCGCTGGACCTGCACGCTGAAGTGACGGGGAGCGGCAGCAGCCTGACCTATCTCAAGACCCGGCTCAGCGGTCATGATCTGTTACCAACAGGGACGACAGCGCAGGGATTTACCACCGTGACCGGGGAAGTGGTCTGGTCACGGATCGGCGATGGCTGGACACTGAACGGGCACGACATCTCGCTGGCACGCGCGAATCAGAGCTGGCCGGTGAGCCATTTCGATCTCACCAACAATACCGATGCACAAGCAACGGTCTGGCAAGGGACTGCCAGTTTCCTGCGTCTGCAGGACATCGATATCCTGATGAGCTGGTTGCCGCCGGAACTGCGGGCCAGGTTGCAGCGCCTGCCACAGCTTGCACCGCAGGGGGATGTTTCGGATCTTGATGTCGCGGCCCGCTGGCAGGGAAAAACTCTCGGCACCTGGTCGGTAAAAGGAACCTTTCAGGATCTGGGTGTGCATGCCGATGGCGATATCCCGGGTTTCGCCGGGATGGATGGCAAGTTGAATCTCAATCAGACTGGCGGCACCGTGACGCTAGCGACCCATAACGGTTCCGTCACGTTTCCGCATCTGTTCCGCGGACCGTTATATGCCAGTGTCCTGGATGCAGGATTCAGCTTTACGCACAATGCAGATGGCTGGCGCATCGCCAGTGATGATGTTGCAATCAGGAATCCGGATGGCTCAGCGACCGGCAAAGGGAGTTTCCTGTTTCCCGCCGATGGCAGTTCGCCACGACTCGATCTCGATGCCTCAGTCACGGACGTAAATGCGCGCAACAAGTCTGCGTATTTTCCTGTCGGTATCATGCCCAGGGAAGTGGTGGCCTGGCTCGACAGCGCTATCGTCAGCGGTCAGGTGCCGCAGGGCAGTCTCAGCGTGCATGGCAAGCTGGCGGATTTCCCTTACGATAAGGGACAAGGGTTGTTCGATATCCGCTTCCATCTGATCCATGGTGTACTCGCTTACGCCACCGGCTGGCCCAAACTGCAGAACCTCGATACAGACGTCGAGTTTCGCAATCAAGGTCTGACAGCAGTGGTGCGCGGCGGCAATATCCTGGGCGATGACATCTCGGGCGCCAAAGCCGGGTTTGCCGATTTGCGTCAAGGTGTGTTGCGCGTCGATGGCGGGGCCCGAGGTGATGCACAAGCCTCGCTGGATTTTCTGCGTTACGGTCCCCTCAAGCAACGTTTCGGTTCCTATCTCGATCAGGTGAAAGTCAGTGGCCTCAGCGATGTGACCTTGCATCTCGTATTGCCGGTCGATCACCTGGACAAGTTCAGGCTTGACGGCGATGCGCAATTGCACGACGTCGGCGTGACCGTGCAGAACGCACCCGCGTGGGCGCTCAGCAAGGTTCGAGGCGACGTGCATTTCACCGGTGCCGGGATTTCTGCAGACGAAGTCCGGGGCATGATGCTCGGCGCGCCAGTGAGCATCAAGATCTATCCAGGTAGCGGGGCAGATACCGACACGACCTTGTTCGAGGCGCACGGCGGTGCGCAGAGCACAGCCCTGATGACTGCATTCACGCTTCCGGTCAAGGGCGCGCTCACCGGCAGTGCTGATTGGGTTGCACATGGGCGGATTCCGAATGATCCGGCCGCCGGCACCGCCGGATTATCCTTGCAGATGCAATCCAGTCTGCAAGGGCTGGCTGTCAATTTTCCGGCACCGTTTACCAAACCGACCGAGAGCAGTGTTCCTCTGGATATGTCGCTGGCGATTCATGGCGGCGGAAAACTGGAACTCGGGTTGAAGTACCACCAGCGTGGCGCAGCGCAGTTGCAATTCGTTGCGCAGAAAGACGGTTGGCGGTTCGATCGCGGTGTGCTCAATGTCGGCGAGGGTGAAGCGGTATTGCCGGCTACCCCCGGATTGAGCATCAGCGGAAAGCTTGAGACGTTCGATACTGCAGCATGGCAACCTTACTTCAGTGACGGTGCCGGCCAAAATAGCACCGAAGTACCGAAGTTGCCGGGCTCTCTGCAACACGTGGACATGAATGTAGAGCATTTCTCCGGTTTCGGACAAACAATCAACGGTCTGCATCTGCTTCTGGATCGGGAACAGAATGACTGGCGTATCGCGTTGGCCAGTGCAGCGATCGATGGGCAGATCAATGTGCCGTTCACGGTTAATGCGCAAGATCCGATCGTCGCCGACATGGATCATGTGACAGTCGAGCACAAGACCGCTGCGGCACCAGGTGCCTCCCAAACAGCGCAGCCTGCATATGATCCGCGACATATCCCTGCTCTGCGCTTCAACAGCAAACTGCTGCAATTCAGTGGCGTGTCGTTGACCCAGGTGCATGCAGTATTGATGCCGCGGCCTGATGGCATCGATCTTGCAGATTTTTCTGTCGATGGTCAGGCATTCAAGGCAAATGCCAGCGGCAGCTGGACGGTGCAACCGGATGGCGTGCAGCATTCGCATTTGAGCGGGAATATCATCAGCAGCGACATCGAGAAAACTCTCAAGGCCTTCGGTTATGCGCCCGGTATAACCGGCGACAAGGCCAATCTCGAGGCGGATATAGATTGGAATGGAGGGCCATTCGACAGCATCCTGCCGACTCTGGGTGGCAAGCTGCATATCAAACTCGCCAATGGTCAGCTGCTCGAAGTCCAGCCGGGTGCGGGGCGAGTCTTTGGACTGCTCAGTATCAACGCACTCCCGCGCCGACTGTTGTTGAATTTCAGCGATGTGTTCGGCAAAGGATTCGCCTATGACAGTATCGAAGGCAATTTCACACTTCAGGATGGCGATGCCTATACCCGTGATCTCACTATTGCAGGACCGGCAGCGAAGATCCACATGATCGGCCGCATCGGGCTTGCCAGGCAGGATTTCGACGAGGCCCTGATCGTCGATGCCAGTGTCGGTTCGACCTTGCCGATCATCGGTGCGCTGGCTGGTGGAGTCGGTGTGGGTGCAGTCGTGTGGTTGTTGACCGAAGTCTTCAAGAAGCCACTCACCGCGGTCGGGGAAGTGCGTTACCACCTCACCGGTTCATGGGATAATCCCAAGCTGGAAAAAGTGGCGGAGTCTCCCAAAAAGAAGACGAAGGCACAGCAACCTGAGGCAGCACATCCGTGAAATCGTCTTTCGTCCCCGCACTCGTTCTCGCAGTATGCATAGCCGGTTTCGCGATTTGCGCCTGGGCCGACAGCTTTACCATCTCTGCCGACGATTGGGCACAGCCACGCAGCGGTGCGGAGATGGCAGCGATGGCGCCGGTGCGTGCCGCAGTGCAGGAATGGATGAAACATCCCGGCTATCACATCGTGATCCTGCATTCAGGGGATGACATCGGTAGTCTGTGGTCGAGTGAAGTACAGGATTGGCTGGTGTCACTCGGTATCCCGTCAACTGCGATCGAGAAACGTATCAGCGGCCAGGACGAGAACTCGGTGACACTGTCGGTGGAACCATGAATCAGCCGCGGGTCGCCGCAATCCAGATGAACTCCGGCGCGGACGTCACCACCAACCTGCGTGAAGCCGGACGTTTGATGGCGCAGGCCGCGGTACAGGGTGCGCAACTCATCGTGCTGCCGGAAAACTTCGCGCTCATGGCGCGTAACGATGAGGAACGGGTGCGCGCCGGTGAAATGGATGGTAGTGGACAGATACAGGATTTTCTCGCCGACAAGGCGCAGACTCTGCGAGTCTGGATCGTGGGCGGGACGGTGCCGGTCGTTGCCGATGGCGATAAAGTGTACGCACGCTGCCCGGTATACGATGCGCAAGGTAAACGGGTCGCGTGCTACGACAAGATTCATCTGTTCGACGTCAGCGTGAACACGGCTGGCGAGTCGTATCACGAATCGGCGCGCATGCAGCCAGGCGATCGCGCCGTAGTGGTGGACACGCCTTTCGGCCGTCTCGGTCTCGCTGTCTGTTACGACCTGCGCTTCCCGGAACTGTTTCGTACCCTGGCTGCGCAGGGTGCAACCCTGTTCGCGGTGCCTTCAGCCTTCACGCGCAGCACCGGCCGCGTGCACTGGGAATTGCTGAACCGGGCGCGCGCGGTCGAGAACCTGGCCTTCGTGATTGCCGCCGCGCAGACCGGCCGGCACGTGAACGGTCGCGAGACCTGGGGACACAGTCTGATCGTGGAGCCCTGGGGCGAGATCCTGGCGGAACGCAGCGAGGAGCCGGGTATTGTCACGGCCAGCCTCGACACTGAAGCGCAGACACGCCTGCGTCAGCGCTTCCCGGCCCTGGATCACCGGCGCCTGGGGTAGAATCTCTCTATCGTCATCCCCATATCCAATGCGTCGCGAGGCCGAACCTCGCGCGCGTCACTTTCGAATGCGAAATCAACCATGAACAACGCTTTGCAAATCGCCCGCAATAATCTGTTGTCGTCGGCCGGTATGGACGAACAGCAATTGAGCAAGGTCCTGGACCGGATCCTGAGTTACAAAGTGGATGCCGCCGATCTTTATTTCCAGAGCACCAAGCATGAATCCTGGTCACTGGAAGACGGCATCGTGAAGGACGGCAGTTACAACCTCGAGCAGGGCGTCGGCGTACGCGCGATTTCAGGCGAGAAGACCGGCTTCGCCTACTCGGACGAGATCGTGTTGCCGGCGCTGACCCGCGCCGCCGACATGGCGCGCGCGATCGCCAAACAGGGTGGACAAAGCGGCTTGCAGGCCTGGCGCGGCGATCCGGCACGACAACTGTATCTGCCGGTGGATCCTGTCGCCACGCTCAAGGACGATGACAAGGTGAAGTTGCTGATGCAAGTCGACGCGGAAGCACGGCGCCTCGATCCGCGCATCAAACAGGTGATGGTGAGTTTGTCCGGCGTGCAGGATGTAGTGCTGGTGGCCGCGAGCGACGGCACGCTCACCGCAGACGTGAGGCCGCTGGTGCGCTTCAACGTCAGCGTGATCGCGGAACAGGACGGGCGCCGCGAACAGGGTTACGCTGGCGGCGGTGGCCGGGTCGGTTATGAGCATTTTCTGGATTCCGAACGCGCCTTCGGGTACGCACGCGAAGCAGTACGCACTGCGCTGGTGAATCTGGAAGCCGGACCGGCGCCCGCGGGAAACATGACGGTCGTGCTGGGTCCGGGTTGGCCCGGTATCCTGTTGCACGAAGCCATCGGTCATGGCCTGGAAGGTGATTTCAATCGCAAGGGCACGTCTGCATTTTCCGGGCGTATGGGACAGAAAGTCGCGTCCGAACTTTGCACCATCGTGGATGACGGCACGCTGCCGAATCGTCGTGGTTCACTGAACGTTGATGACGAAGGCACGCCGACACATTGCACCACGCTGATTGAAAACGGCATCCTCAAAGGCTATCTGCAGGACAAACTCAACGCACGATTGATGGGCGTCGCACCGACCGGTAACGGACGCCGCGAATCCTTCGCGCATCTGCCGATGCCGCGCATGACCAATACTTATATGTTGCCCGGTCCGCACGATCCGCAGGAGATCATCCGTTCGGTGAAGAACGGGCTCTATGCCGCGAATTTCGGCGGCGGTCAGGTGGATATCACCAGCGGGAAATTCGTGTTCTCCGCCAGCGAGGCGTATCTGATCGAAGACGGCAAGATCACGCGCCCGGTGCGCGGTGCCACGCTGATCGGCAACGGTCCGGATGTGCTGACACGTGTTTCCATGGTCGGCAACGATCTCAAACTGGACGACGGCGTCGGTACCTGCGGCAAGGAAGGCCAAAGTGTACCGGTCGGCGTGGGGCAGCCGACGTTGAAGGTAGATGGGCTCACAGTCGGCGGAACAGGTTAAAGCCATCTCGCAAGCTGCTGCGCTTGGCATAACTTCGTTGCGGTCCGGCTCGCAATCCTCACGTACAACTGGAGTACGCTCCGGT